>CAZMJQ010000191.1:0-2619 GCA_964566475.1 uncultured Propylenella sp.
CGTGCAGGCGCAGGTGGTCGACCTCCTGCGCGAGCTGCAGGAGCGGCACAATCTCTCCTATCTCTTCATCAGCCACGACCTGAAGGTCGTCCGGGCGCTCGCCAACGACGTCATCGTGATGCGCGACGGCAAGGTGGTGGAATCGGGCACGGCCGACGAGATATTCGATGCGCCGAAGAGCGACTACACCAAGGCGCTGATGGCCGCGGCCTTCGACCTCCAGGTCGCGCACGTGGCGACGGTCCGCGAGTAGCCTAGGCGCGCATGAAGCCGGCGCTGCTCGTCGCCACGAAGGGGTGGGACCCGGAGAGCTGGGCCGAACGCTTCCGCGCCTTGCTGCCCGGCCGCACCATCCTGGCGACGGAACGCGGCGGGATCTATCCGGGGCCGGACGACCGCCTGGCGGATGTCCGCTACATCCTCGCCTGGAAGCCGCAGCAGGCGACGATAGACCGCCTGCCGGCGCTTGAGGTCATCTTCTCGCTGGGTGCCGGCGTGGACCACATCTTCGCGCTGCCGCGCCTGCCGGACGTTCCCGTCGTGCGAATCGTCGACGACGACCTCACCGGCCGCATGACCGAGTACGTCGTATGGCAGGTGCTCGATCACCTGCGCCGCGGGCCGTTCTACCGCCACCGGCAGGCCGAGCGCCGCTGGAAGGAGACCCGCAACCCCGCCGCGCGCGAGGTGACTGTCGGCCTCATGGGCGTCGGCGTGATGGGCCGGGCAGCGGCGGACGTCCTGCTCAAGCTCGGCTTCAAGGTACGGGGATGGACGCGCAGCCCCGGGGAGGCGCCCGGCGTGGAGCTTTTCAGCGGCCCGGAGCATCTCGACGCGTTCCTCGCCGGGACAGATATCCTCGTCTCGCTGCTGCCGCTCACCCGCGAGACGCGCGGGCTCGTGGATGCCTCGCTGCTGCGGAAGCTGCGCGCGTCGGGTCCGCTCGGCGGGCCGGTCTTCGTCAATGCCGGGCGCGGCGGCACGCACGTGGAGGCCGACATCGCCGCGGCGCTGGCGGACGGCACGCTGGCCGGCGCGAGCCTCGACGTATTCGGAGAGGAGCCGCTGGCCGCCGAAAGCCCGCTATGGGGCCACGCCAACCTGACGATCACGCCGCATGTCGCGGCGGTCTCCGACCCGCCGGCGCTTGCCAGACAGATCGCGGAACAGATCGAGGCGTTCGAGCGCGGCGAGCCGCTCAGACACCGAGTTGACCGGGAACGCGGCTATTGAACGGACCGACCATGGCCGTGTTGAGCGCCATGACGGTTTCCTCGCGGCCGTTCTCGATAGGCCCGAACGCCGCCGTCTCCAGCGCCGTCTCGATGCGCGACCTCAGGTTCGGGCGGCGGGCGGTCGCGCCGACATCGACGGCGAGGATGCGCGTGCGCCGCAACGTGCGCGCCGCGCCGGCGAGGATCTCCGGCTCGACGCCCTCCCCGTCCACCTTCATGAGGTCGATCACCGGAAGCTGCGCCATGAACGGCAGCTGATCGAGCGGCCATGCCTCCACGTCGGCGGTGCGGGCGTTCGCCCTGCCGTCCTCGATCAGCGAGCTCTCGCGCGTGTCGAGCGAACCGTGCAGGCGCAGGTCCATCCGCTCCTTCCAAAGCGCGTAGGGATAGATTGTCACACCGGCGTGCATGCGGGTGTTGTGGCCGAGGCAGGCATAGGCCAGCGGATCGGGCTCGAATGCGACGACGCGCGCGCCGCGCTCGGCGCACCAGAGCGTGAACTCCCCGATCCCCGCCCCGATATCGATGACCACGTCCCCCTCGCGCGGGACGTAGCCCGTTTCTCCGAGATACCTGTCGGCGACCGCGTCCAGCCGGGTGTAGACGCCCTCGCCGAAGTCGACGGCGTGGCTGACATGGGGAATGACGATCTCACGCGTGCCGTCGTGCACGCGCGCCAGCTCGCCGTCGCGCTCCAGCGTCACAGCACGGCCACGGCCCTTGCGCCTGGCGTAGCGCGAGAGGGCCAGGCGATAGTATTCCAGCATGAGGCGGCTCTTCAGCCGCGGGAATGTGAGGTCCAATCGAGGCACCGGAGATACGCCAGAACAGCCGGGTTCTTCCGATCTATAGCCCGCCCGGAGGGGACGTGGCTATTGCCGGCTCGATGCGGTGAATCGCCGTCGGCGCGAGCCCTTGCCGATCGAGGCGCCGCAATGTCATGGCAAGGGGCTCGCTTGCAACCGCCATGTGGTGGGCATTGGCGTGGAGCAGCGCCGCAGCGTCCTGCATGATCCCGACATGGCCGCGCCAGAAGACGAGATCGCCGCGCCGGAGCGGCGGGAGGCCGGACCGAAGAGGTAGCGGCGTGCCGAGCTCCGCCTCCTGCATGGCCGTATCGCGCGGCGCTGCGATGCCGCACATCCGGAACGCGACCTGGACGAGGCCGGAGCAGTCGAGCCCGAGACTGGTCTTGCCGCCCCACAGATACGGCGTCCCGAGGAAAAGCTCCGCGATCCCGGTCCAGTCGGAGGAGAAGAAGGCGACCTGCGAAAGGTGCTGGAGAACGACAGCGCCGCCCGAATCGAGCAGGGCGTAGCGGGCGTTCCTGTCCTCCGCCTCGCCCGTCACCGTCACTTCGGCGCCGAGCGGCAGCGCGGCGAGC
>CAZMJQ010000192.1:0-8424 GCA_964566475.1 uncultured Propylenella sp.
AGCGTGGAATTCTCCAAGCTATTGATCGAGAAGGCCGACGTGGCGGTGGCGCCGGGGCTTGGCTTTGGGGAGCACGGCGAAAACTACGTGCGCATCGCCCTGGTGGAGAACGAGCAGCGCATCCGCCAGGCGGCACGCAACGTCGCGCGTTTCCTTGCCTCCGCTGACAAAACATTGCACAACGTCGTCCCCATCAGTGCCAGCCGTTGATTTAGCCTTACCGGACAGGAACTTATGAACGCACCGCTCAGGCTCGGCATCGCGGGACTGGGAACCGTAGGCGCGTCGGTGGTTCGGCTGTTGGAGGAGCAGCGAGATGCGGTCGCGCTGCAGGTTGGACGCTGCGTGTCGGTCGTTGCTGTCAGCGCCCGCGATCGCGCCCGGCCGCGGGGCTTCGACCTGGACGGGATCGCCTGGCACGACGATCCGATCGGCCTGGCGCGCGCCAATTCCATCGACGTGTTTGTGGAGCTGATGGGCGGCGAAGGCGGGCCGGCTCACGAAAGCATCCGCGCGGCGCTGGAGAGCGGCAAGAGCGTGGTAACCGCAAACAAGGCGCTGCTCGCCAGGCATGGCGTCGCGCTGGCGGCCCTTGCCGAGCAACGCGGGGCGCAGCTCAGCTTCGAGGCGGCGGTCGGCGGCGGCATCCCGATCATCAAGACCCTCCGCGAAGCGCTCGCCGGCAATCGGCTGACGCGGCTATACGGGATCCTCAACGGGACCTGCAACTTCGTGCTGACGCGCATGGCCGAGGGCGCCGGCTATGGGTCCGCGCTGCGGGAGGCACAGGAGCTCGGCTACGCGGAGGCCGATCCGACCTTCGACGTAGAGGGACTGGACACCGCGCAGAAGCTGGCCATCCTGACCAGCATCGCTTTTGGCACCGAGATTGACAGCGAATCCATCTATGTGGAGGGGATTTCCGGCATCACGCCGGAGGATCTCGCTGCGGCCGAGGAGCTCGGCTACCGCATCAAGCTGCTCGGCGTGGCGCAGCGTACCGAATCCGGAATCGAGCAGCGCGTTCATCCCACGATGGTGCCGCGCGACTGCGACATCGCCCGCGTCTCCGGCGTCACCAACGCTGTGGCGGTGGAAGGAGACTTCATCGGCTCCGTCATCCTGTCGGGCCCGGGCGCCGGCGGCAACGCCACGGCGTCCGCCGTGGTCGGCGACATCATGGATCTGGCGCGCGGCGTCAGCGTGCCGCCGCTCGGCCGCCCCGCGGCAAGCCTTCAGCCCTACCGGCGGGCCCGCATGCGGGCGCACGAGGGGGGATATTATCTCAGACTCATGGTCCGCGACCGGCCAGGTGCGTTCGCCGCGATAGCGAGCCGCATGGCGGACGCGGGGATATCGCTGGATTCCATCGTCCAGAGGAACCGGCCGATCGGCACGGCCCCGAAACGCAGCGCCGAGGCGGTCCAGCCGGTCACCATCATCACGCATTCGACCATGGAGCAGACCGTGCGCGGCGCGCTCGCCAGCATCGAAGCGGGCGGCGAGGTGTTCGGAACGCCGCAGATGATCCGCATCGAGGCGCTTTAGCGCGGAACCGGCGCGTGCGGCGGCAGAATCGCGAGGCAACATGGACCGTGTGCTGACGCTGGAACTGGTGCGCGTGACCGAGCGCGCGGCCATGGCTGCGGCTGCGGCGCGGGGGCGCGGAGACGAGCGGCGCGCTCATGAGGCGGCGGTCGAAGCCATGTGGGCCGAGCTCAACCGCCTCGACTTTCGCGGCCGCATCGTGGTCGGCGACGACGGGTCTGCGGGTGCGCAGAAGCTGCACGTCGGCGAGGAGGTGGGGACCGGCGAGGGCCCGGAGGTCGATATCGCGCTCGACCCGCTCGACGGTCACACGCTCTGCGCCAAGAACATGCCCAACTCGCTTTCGGTGATCGCGGTCACACGGCGAGGCGGCCTGCTCAACGTCCCTGACGTCTACATGGAGAAGATCGCGGTCGGTCCCGGCTACGCCCCCGGCACGGTCGGCCTCGACATGGAGCCGGAGGAGGCGATCGCCCGGCTGGCCGAGGCGAAGCATGTCCGGCCGCAGGACATCTCCGCATGCGTCCTCGATCGCCCGCGCCACGCCGCGCTGATCGAAAAGGTGCGCGCGACCGGTGCTTCGATCCGGCTGATCGGCGACGGCGACGTCTCGGGTATCATCCACACGACCGACCCCGGCACTACCGGCATCGACATCTATCTCGGCAGCGGCGGCGCGCCCGAAGGGGTGCTCGCCGCCGCGGCGCTGCGCTGCATCGGCGGGCTGATGTGCGGGCGGCTCATCCTCGACAGCGAAGAGAAGCGCCGCCGGGCCGAGGAGCACGGCATCACCGACCGCGGCCGGGTCTATTCCGCATCCGACATGGCATCGGGCGAAGTGCTGTTCGCGGCGACCGGCATCACCGACGGCAGCCTGCTACCGGGCGTCTGGTTCGATCGCGATTCGGTGACGACGTTCTCCATCGCGACGCGGTCGAAGACCGGGACGCAGCGCTGGGTGCGGGCGAAGCACAAGCGTCAGGCGTAGCGGGCCCGCCGCGACATGGACAGCCTGACGCTCTTCGGGCTCCTCGCCGTCACCGCCATGCTGGTCTTCTACGCGCTGGAGCGGCAGAGCCACTGGTTCGTGCTCGCCTTCGCCGTCGCGTGCGGGCTTGCCTCGCTCTACGGCTTCTTCGCTGGCACGTGGCCGTTCGGGGTGGTGGAGGCGATCTGGGCGATGGTGGCGCTGCATCGCTGGCGCGGTGAATTAAATAACCCATCATGATGGGTTATATGGGCGCGTGATAACGGTCTATCGTGCACGGGGTCTGAGGGTCGTCATCTTCGTGAACGACCACGAGCTCGGCGCACGTTCATGTGTTCGTGACGGCGAAGCCAAGATCAACCTGGCCGGTGGCGGCAGCGCTCCCGAACTCGTATGGGCCGACGGTGTGAAGCGGAGCGAGGTCCGCCGGGCGATGACGATCGTTACCGACATGAGAGAGCAGTTGCTGATCCGTTGGAGGGAAATCCATGGCTGACCTTTCGGATGCTCAGATCGACGCAGCGATCGAGCGTGGAAGGCTCGCGCGCGAAGCGGAGCCGCGCGCAGCAGCCGCGTGCTACGACCGCAAGCTCGGCCGGGTCGTCGTCAACCTGACCAATGGATGCACCTTTGCGTTTCCGCCGGAGAAAGTGCAGGGCCTGCAGGAGGCGACCGACGAGCAGCTCGCGCGCGTCGAGGTCCTCGGCTCGGGCTACGGCCTGCACTGGGAGGTCCTTGACGTCGATGTCTCGGTGCCCGGCCTGCTCGCCGGGATATTCGGCACAAGGGCTTACATGGCGCGGCGGGCCGGATCGGCCACGTCGCCTGCCAAGGCCAAGGCCGCCCGCGCAAACGGTGTGAAAGGCGGCCGACCGCGGAAAGCGGCAGGAGGGTGAGGATCGGTCGAGAGGCGTCGCCTAGGCAGCGTGCAGGGGTTTCACGCGCGGTTGCTTGCGCCGCATCGCCTGCGACAGGTCATAGTTGGCCTGAAGAGTGATCCAGAAGCGCGCCGTGCTGACACCGGCCCGCTCCAGCCTGAGGGCCAACTCGGGGCTGATTCCGGCGCGGCCGTTCAAGACGCGTGAGAGGGTCACGCGCGAGACACCGAGCCTTTCCGCCGACTCCGTCACGCCCAGCCCGAGGGGAGTGAGCACGTCCTCGCGGAGGATCTCTCCAGGGTGAGGGTGGTTCTTCATCATGGTACACCTCAGTGATAGTCGACGTAATCCACGAGTTCCACGTCATTGCCAACGAAACCGAAGGTCACGCGCCAGTTGCCGTTGACCCAGACGGACCAATGCCCCCTCAATCTCCCCTTGAGCCTGTGGAGCCGGTAGCCCGGCAGGTTCATGTCGTCGGCTCCGGCGGCCGAATCGAGCGCTGCCAGAATGCGCGTCAGCTTCGAAGCATGATCCGCCTGAATGCCGCGCGTGGTGCCAGTCCGATAAAAGGCTTCCAACCCTTTGTGCCGAAAGCTAATGATCACAATGCAGTGTATCGTGTATCGCATCGCGCTTCAAGGAGCCAGAAGGCTGCGGCCAGCCAAATCATGAAATCCAGGGAAAAACATCGACGAACACGCTTCACAAGAGCGATAATCTTAGCATGCAGGGATTCGCGGCAGCGCTGGCGCCCGTCGAGCGGCATTTCCTCGGGGTGGAGCGCTCGCTCACCGGGCGGGTTTGGCGCGGGCGGCTCGATGCGCGCGGCGAGGCCGTCGCCACGGCGATGGCGCAGCGGGGGATCGCGTCGGAGAGCCTGGCGCGGGTGCTGGCCGGGCGCGGCGTGGGGCTGGAGGACGCGGCGGCCTATCTCTCGCCGTCGCTCAAGCAGGACCTGGTCGACCCGTCCTCGCTTATGGACATGGACGTGGCCGCCGCGCGGCTCGCCGACGCGGTGGAGCGGCGGGAATCGGTCGCGATCTTCGGCGACTACGACGTGGACGGCGCAACGTCCGCCGCGCTTCTCCACGGCGTGCTCTCCGCGCTCGGCGTGAGCCCGCGCATCTATATCCCCGACCGCATCTTCGAGGGCTACGGACCCAACCCGGAGGCGCTCGACAATCTGGTCGACGGCGGGGCGACTCTCATCGTCTGCGTCGATTGCGGCACGACGAGCTTTGAGGCTCTCGATCGCGCGCGCGAGCGCGGCGTAGACGTCGTGGTGCTCGACCATCACCAGGCGGGCGCGCGGCTGCCGCCGGCCGCGGCGATCGTCAATCCAAACCGCCGCGACGACGCCTCGGGGCAGGGGCATCTCGCCGCCGTGGGCGTGACGTTCCTCGCCGCGGTCGCGCTCCTGCGCGAGCTGCGGCGGCGCGGCTTTGCGGGGACGCTGCCGGACCTGCTGACCTTTCTGGATTTCGCTGCGCTCGGGACGGTGTGCGACATCGTTCCGCTGGTGGGCCTCAACCGCGCGCTCGTGTTCAAGGGGCTGATCGCGCTGCGCCACAGCGAGCGGGCCGGCATCCGCGCGCTCATCGCCGCGTCGCGCCTGAAGAGCCCGCCCGACTGCGGGCACCTCGGGTTCCTTCTCGGCCCGCGCATCAATGCGGGCGGCCGCATCGGGGAGGCGACGCTCGGCGCGACGCTGCTCACCACCGACGACCCTGCGGAGGCGGAGCGCATCGCCGCGCTCCTCGACCGGTTGAACAGCGAGCGTCAGACAATCGAAACGGCCGCGGTCGTCGAAGCGATCGCCGAAGCGGAGCAGGAGATCGGTGCGGGGGACGGGCCTCCGGTCTTCGTTGCGAGCCGAGAGGGGTGGCATCCCGGCGTGGTCGGGCTCGTCGCGGCGCGACTGAGGGAACGGCTCGAGCGGCCGGCTTTCGCCATCGCCTGGAACGGCGGCGGAATCGGGTCAGGGTCCGGGCGTTCGATTCCGGGCGTGGATCTCGGCGCGGCCGTGCGCGCCGCTGTGGACGAGGGCATCCTGCTCAAGGGTGGCGGGCATGCGATGGCGGCGGGGATTACGGTGGAGCGCGCCCGGCTCGGTGCGCTGCGGGCGTTTCTGGAGGAGAGGCTCGCCGCGCAGGTCGAGGCGGCCGCCGAGGCCGAGCGGACGGTGGAGATCGACGGCGCCCTGAGCCAGAGCGGCGCGACGGTGGCGCTCGTCGAGGAGCTCGAGCGCGCCGGTCCCTACGGCAACGGCAATCCGGCGCCGGTCTTCGCCTTTCCGGCGCATCGCATCGCCTTCGCGGACAAGGCCGGCAGCGCGCATGTTCGGGTGAGCCTCGCGTCGCCGGGCGGCGGCACGCTGAAGGCAATTGCGTTCCGGGCCGCAGAGGCTCCGATCGGCCGCGCGCTGCTCGCGGCGCGCGGCAAGCCGTTGCACGTAGCGGGCACGCTCAGCCTCGATCATTGGGGCGGTTCTCCGCGCCCGCAGCTCAGGATCGTCGATGCGGCCGAGCCGGACGGCCGGTTGTGATCCGCCGTCGGCCCCGTCGGGCCGGGCTCACTCCGCGGGGCTCAGTCCGGCCGTCGCGCCCGGCTTTGCCCTCTGCCTGCGGTTGGGCACGGGTCTGATGTCGCGCACGCTGCCGCGCTCGATGAGCTTGCACGCGATCCGGAGCCGCGTCGGCGGCAGGCCGTCGCGCCCGTCGACCATCCGTGCGAGGAGATCCTTCGCCGCGGCGCGACCGAGATCCGCGCGCGGCTGGCGGATCGTCGTCAGCGGGGGGTCGATCACCTCTGCGAAGTCGATGTCGTCGAAGCCGACGAGGGAAATGTCCCCCGGCACACGGACGCCCGCCTGGCGCACCGTCTTGATGAAGCCGACCGCCGCGGCGTCCGCGGCCGCAAAGACAGCCGAGGGACGGTCGCGCAGAGCGAGATAACGGCGTTCGGCGTCGACGCCCGCTTCGAAGCGGAAGCTTCCGCCCCAGACGTGCCTCGCGCCGGTGTCGATGCCGGCGGCCCGCAGGGCATCGCGGTAGCCATGCCGGCGAGCAACCGCCTCGACGTTGCCGGAAGGGCCGGCGATGAACGCGATGTGCCGATGGCCACGCGCGATCAGGTGCTCGACGGCGAGGCGCGCTGCGACGCGGTTTGCGACGTCGAACACCGAGACATCGTCCACGCCCGGGATCTCGTTGCAGACGAGTGCCATGGGGACCGTGTCAGGCGCGAGGAACCCGCCCTGATCGCGCGGAAGGCGGCCGGTGAAAAGGATGACGCCGTCCACCTGGCCGCTACGCACGAGCCTTACGTAGTGTGCTTCCTTCGCGGCGCTGTGGTCGGTTTCGCCGATAATCATCCCGTAGCCGGCAGCCCAAAGCGTGTCCTCGATCGCGTTGAGGATCGGTGTGAAGAACGTGTTGCTCATGCCGGGCACGAGGGCGAGCACCATCCTGGAGGAACGCGCCCTGAGGCTGCGCGCCGCCGCGTTGGGCGTGTAGCCGGTGGCCCTGATAGCCGCTGCGACCAGCGCGCGCGCAGCCGGGCTCACCTGCCCGGGCGCGGCGAGGGCGCGGCTCACCGTCGCGGTGGACACTCCGGCCCTGGCCGCTACGTCGCGGATCGTGACGCGGCTCTTCGTTCGGGCAGACCGTCTGCGTCTGTTTCCGGTCGTGTGAGCCATCGACGTTCCGGCACCCGCAGGATTGAGTTGACAGGTCTGCCCGATGAACTACACTGAAATGTAATCGATTACAACGCGCCGCTCTTGAGGGGAGCGTGTGCGGTCAAGAACAGAAACCTCTGACTGAAGGATGGGAGGAACGTCATGAGATCATTTGGACTGTCTGCACTGCTTCGCTCGACCGCGGCAGGCGCGCTGCTCTGCGGCGCTGCCGGCGCCGCGGAGGTCGAGGTCATGCACTGGTGGACCTCGGGCGGCGAGCAAGCCGCGGTTTCCGTTTTCGCCAGGGAGCTCGAGGAGCGGACCGATCACAGCTGGATCGACACCGCGATCGCCGGCGGGCCCAACGCGCGCGCGGCGGTGATGCAGCGCACGCTCGGCGGCGACCCGCCCGACGCGGCGCAGTTCAATCCCGGCCGTCAGTACGAAGAGCTGATCGAAGCGGGGCTGCTTCTCGACCTGACGGAGCTGGCGGAGCAGGAAGGCTGGGCCGATTTCGTCAACCCGCCGTCCATCATGGACCCCTGCGTGAAGGACGGCCGGGTATGGTGCGTGCCGGTGAACATCCATTCCTGGCAATGGGCCTGGGCCTCCATCCCGGTGTTCGAGCAGGCCGGCGTGCCGGTGCCGAAGGATCTGACCGAGTTCCTGGAGGCGGCGCCGAAGATCCAGGAGGCCGGCTTCATCCCATTCGCGATCGGCGGCGAGACGTGGCAACACACCGGCACCCTGAACGTCGTCCTCCTCAGCACGCTGGGCGGTGAGGGCTGGAACCGGATCTACCGCGACCGCGATGCGGAATTCGCGCGCGGCCCGGAGGTCAAGCAGGCGCTGGAGACCTTCCGCGAGCTCGTGTCCTACCGCGACGAAGGATCTGCCAACCGCAACTGGAACGACACGACCAACCTCATCATTACGGACAGGGCCGCGATCCAGATCATGGGAGACTGGGCGCGCGGCGAGTTCGCCATCGCCGGCGAAGTCCCGGGAACGGACTACGAGTGCATCGCCGGGCCGTCGGGGGATCCTTATCTCGACACGGGCGGCGACATCTTCCTGTTCCCGAAGCAGGACGATCCCGAGGTCGAAAAGGCGCAGCTTGAGCTGGCGTCGCTCATGATCAGCCCCGAAGTGCAGGTGGAGTTCAACCTGACGAAGGGCTCTCTGCCGGTCCGCGGCGACATCGATATGTCGGCCGCCGACGCGTGCATGCAGAAAGGCCTGGAGATCCTGAAGAACCCGGACCGGGTCGTGAAGGCCGTCAACAAGTACCTGACGGAAGACGGCACGGGCCAGCTGAACGACCTGTT
>CAZMJQ010000193.1:0-4420 GCA_964566475.1 uncultured Propylenella sp.
GTCCGATCCGTGGGGGATCGCCGATGCCGTCGAAGATGCGCGGCGCCAGGGCAGGGATGGATGGCAGCGCCCGATCGACCGCTCGCTGAAGGAACTGAAGATCACGCTGAACGCGGTCGACGAAGCCTGACGTTATTACCAGTCTTGCGAGAATGGTAATAACGACGCCGCTGCCGATGGACGGCGGCACGGTGTTCCACTTCGTGACGGAAGGGATCGAGGCGGCGCTCGACCGGGCACGCGAGGCGGCCGGCGGGAAGGACATCCGACTCGGCGGCGGCGCGGCGACGATCCGGCAATATCTGACGGCGGGGCTGATCGACGAGATGCATCTGGCGATCGCGCCGAGGGCGCTCGGGTCGGGCGAGGCGCTCTTTGCGGGGATCGACATGCCGAAGCTCGGATACGAGCTGGTGGGAGCATGCGGTGTCCGAAAGCGATGCACGTGCTGTTCCGCAAGAGCGCTCGGGACTGATTGGGAGCAGGCGCTTCGGTCGTGGGCCCCGACCGTCGCCTTGCTCGGCCGGGATGAAAAAAGCAAGAAACTGAGCGCCGGTCGAGCGGCCCCTGGGTCCTCGGGTCTCCCCTCGGGTCGAGCCCGAGGGTCGCCCGAGGATGACCGTTGAAGGATCGCCTGCGAGGTGCGAGGCGCTGCTTGCGGGGATCGACATGCCGAAGCTCGGATACGAGCTGGTGGAGCATGCGGCGAGTTCCGAAAGCGATGCACGTGGTGTTCCGGAAGCGCGGATAGACGCGAAGGATCGCCACCACACAACGGCGTCATCCTTGGCCGAACGGAGTGAGAGCCGAGGACCCAGGGCACAGGCTGCTGAGTTCTCGGGGCGTAGCGTCGCTCATCCCGAGAATCACGAGCGGAAGGTTGGGGCGCAGGATGCACGCGGCCCTGGGTCGTCGGGTCGCGCTACGCGCGCCCGAGGATGACAAAGAAAGGGTCGGCCCGTGCGCCCTGGGTCGTCGGGTCGCCCCTCGGGTCGAGCCCGAGGGTCGCCCGAGGATGACAGGCCGAAAAGCCCGTGGATGGTGAGAGAAGGATGGCTCCGCATCACAGCGGCGTCATCCTCGGACGCGCGAAGCGCGATCCGAGGACCCAGCGCAGCCGGGTGCGAGTTTGCGGATCGTTGCATCGCTCCGCCCGAGGGTGACATGCGGAGATTGGAGCGCGGAGCGCGTGCGGCCCCTGGGTCGTCGGGTCGCGCTACGCGCGCCCGAGGATGACAAGCCGACGGATTTGGAGCGAGGCGGATCATGCCCGACGTGACGAGCCAGTTCGCCGAGCGCGGGGACCTGGCGCACCTGGCGCTGTTCCTGTGGGCGACGGGCGCGTCGGGGCTCTTGATCTGGGCGCTGAAGGAGCTCGCGGCCTCGAACCGCAGGTTTAATGATTTCGTGAGCGAGATTGCGCGGTTGAACCAGATCTTTCGGGATCACGGGTGAGGTGACGGGGGGGCGGCAATCGGCAGTCGGCAATCGGCAGTCGGCCTTGGGCAATCGGCAATGGACATTAGGCAACGTGAGCAGTTGGCGAAGCGACTTTCCGACTGCCGACCTGCCGACTTGCCGACTGCCGCCATAATTCATTGAGGCAGGACATGACGCAGCTTTTCAGATCGCTTCGGCGAAGCCGGTGCGATCATCGCCAGGTGTTCGCCGAGTTTGCGCTGACGCTGATGTACTTGCGCGCCGAGATGGCGGTGAGGACGAGGCGGGCGCGGTTGAGGGTGGTGGGATGAAAGGGATTCAGAACATGCGGCCTTCCCCCACTCTGCTTTCGCCCTCCGGGCTACGGCGGACAAGCCTTTCCTCTCCCGGCGTCGAGAATCGCGGCCTTCCCCCCTCCCTGACCCTCCCCCACAAGGGGGGAGGGAATCCGACCCGCGAGACGAAGTTCGCGGGGGCGGAGCTGAGCGAGGTGGAGGCGGACGGGAGCTTCTCCGGCTACGCCAGCCTGTTCGGTCAGACGGACCTCAACCGCGACGTGGTGCAGCCCGGCGCGTTCCTGAAATCGATCCGCAGGCGCGGGGCGGCGGGCATCCGCATGCTCTTCCAGCACGATCCGGCGGCGCCGATCGGCGTGTGGGAGGAGGTGCGCGAGGACGGGCGCGGGCTCTACGTGCGCGGGCGGCTGATGCCGGAGGTGGCGAAGGCGCGCGAGGTGCTGGCGCTGATGCGCGCCGGCGCGATCGACGGGCTGTCGATCGGGTTCCGGACGGTGCGCGGCAGGACCGACGCGAAGACGGGCGTGCGGCGGCTGATCGAGGTGGACCTGTGGGAAATCTCGGTGGTGACGTTTCCGATGCTGCCGGCGGCGCGGGTGAGCATGGTGAAGGGGATGACGCCGCTGGTGAGGGCGATGCGCAAGGCGGCCAGGGCGATGCGGCAATAAGGCAGTACGGCAATAGGGCAGTGGGCGTAGCCCGGATGGAGGGGCGAAGCCCCGCAATCCGGGGATGCCCGTTCCCCGCATTGCGCTTCCGCCTTCGCCCTTCGGGCTTCGGCGGACAGGTCGCTCCATGCGGGCTACGAGCGCGATCGGATGGGGTGCCGTTACCCCCACCCGAAATTCGCGCGCTTCGCGCCGACGCGCGACGCTTCGAATTTCGACCTCCCCGCAAGGGGGAGGTGGAAGCCGTGCCAAGCGGCACGCTGAGATCAATCAGCATGACATGGAGAAGGCGAATGGAAGCTCATGTGGGCGGCCGCGATGATGCGCGCCGCGAGATCGGAATGAAGGGGGCGCCGGAGACGAAGGGCGTTCTCGAGACGAAAGGCGAGGGCGCACCCGAGACGAAGATGTCGCTGGAGCTGAAGGATGCGTTCGACGACTTCCTTTCCTCGTTCGAGGCGTTCAGGAGCGCCAACGACGATCGGCTCGACGAGCTGGAGAAGAAGCTCTCCGCCGACGTCGTCACCGAGGAGAAGGTCGACCGCATCAACGAGGCGCTCGACAGCCAGAAGCGGCTGATCGACCGCCTGGTGCTGAAGGGACGGCGGCCAGATCTCGGCCCTTCGACAGGCTCGGGACAAGGTCGTCTCGAAGCGAGCGAGCACAAGGCGGCGTTCGACAGCTACATCCGCACCGGCGAGATGGAGGGGCTGAAGCGGCTGGAGGCGAAGGCGGTCTCCACCGTCACGTCGCCCGACTCGGGCTACCTGGCGCCGCCGGAAGTGGAGGCGGAGATCGGGCGGCGGCTGTCGATCGTGTCGCCGATCCGCGCCATCTCCGGCATCCGCACCGTGTCGGCCAGCGTCTACCGCAAGCCGTTCGCCACCACGGGCTTCGCCACCGGATGGGTGGGCGAGACCGACGCGCGGCCGGAGACGAACACGCCGACGCTGGTGGAGCTGGAGTATCCCGTGATGGAGCTCTACGCCATGCCGGCGGCGACGCAGACGCTCTTGGAGGACACTGCGGTCGACATCGACCAGTGGATCGCCGGCGAGGTGGAAATGGCGTTCGCCGAGCAGGAGAGCGCGGCCTTCGTCAACGGCGACGCGGACAAGAAGCCGCGCGGGTTCCTGGACTACGACAATGTGGCCGAGGCGAGCTGGGAGTGGGGCAAGCTCGGCTTCATCCTGAGCGGCGCGGACGGAGACTTCGCGGAGACCGATCCGTCCGATGTGCTGGTGGACGTCGTCTATGCGCTGAAGGCGGGCTACCGGCAGAACGCGCACTTCGTGATGAACCGCAAGACGCAGGGCGCGATCCGCAAGCTGAAGGACGAGAACGGGCACTACCTCTGGGCGCCGCCGGCAACGGCGGAGGGCCGCGCGACGATCATGAACTTCCCGGTCGCCGAGGCGGAGGACATGCCCGACATGGACGAGGATTCGCTCTCGGTCGCCTTCGGCGATTTCTCGCGCGGCTACCTGATCGTGGATCGCGTGGGCGTGCGCGTGCTTCGCGATCCCTACAGCTCCAAGCCCTACGTGCTCTTCTACACGACCAAGCGCGTGGGCGGCGGCGTGCAGGATTTCGACGCCATCAAGCTCATCAAGTTCGGCACGGCCTGATCCCCGCTCCTCCCCGGAGCCGTGCCGGAGCTCCGGGGTGCGGCAAACGCCGCACCCCGGAGGCAATCGGGGGGGTCGGCAGTCGGCAGTCGAAGTAATGTGTCGACTGCCGACTGCCGATTGCCGACCGCCAAGGGAATCCCATGAAACGCATGCTCATCGAAGGGCCGGCGGTGGAGCCGGTGTCGCTCGCCGAGGCGAAGGCGCATCTGCGCGTCGACGGCGACGACGACGTGGTCGGCGCGCTTGCCGTGGCGGCGCGGGCGGCGATCGAGACGGCGATCCGCCGCGTCATGATCGAGCAGGCCTGGCGCGCGTTCGTCGAGACGTGGCCGGAGGGCGGCCTCGCGCTGCCGGTGCAGCCGGCGCTGTCGGTGGAGGCGGTGCG
>CAZMJQ010000194.1:0-3684 GCA_964566475.1 uncultured Propylenella sp.
CTCCGTCCGTTTTGCGACTGCCGTCCAGGTGCTGTCGTGCGGATCCGTCGGCAGTCCCCGACTGGAGGGACCGGCATTGCCGGCATAGGCGTCGGGAAGGCTCCCCCAGATCCTCCCCAAAGATTGGAACAGTATCCAGACTTCGATAGCGCAGCGGCCCGCATAGAGGCAAATACCGAATCCCTCATGCGGCGATAAGCACCGCCTATCGGTAGCTGCCGCGCTTCAGACGTGAGAAGGCTCGGCCGCGGCCCTCCCGCGCTCGGGTTCGGGGGGCGCTGCTTGTCCCGTTCCCGCGCGGCCCCTATAAGCCGGACACCCAATCCAGGCCTCAAGGAAAGTCATGGCGATCGAGCGCACGTTCTCCATCATCAAGCCCGACGCGACGAAACGGAACATCACCGGCAAGATCATCGACAAGCTCGAAAGCGCCGGGCTGAGGGTCGTGGCGCAGAAGCGCATCCGCATGACGCGCAAGCAGGCCGAGGATTTCTATGCCGTGCACCGCGAGCGTCCCTTCTACGGCGAGCTCGTTGAGTTCATGAGCTCCGGCCCGGTGGTTGTGCAGGTGCTGGAAGGCGAGGACGCCATCGCGAAGAACCGCGAGGTGATGGGCGCGACCAACCCGAAGGACGCCACCCCCGGCACGATCCGTGCGGCGTTCGCAGAGTCCGTCGGCAACAACTCGGTCCATGGCTCCGACGGCCCCGACACCGCGGCTCAGGAGATCGCCTTCTTCTTCAAGGAGGACGAGATCGTCGGCTGACCGGCGCTCGCCTGTGTGCTGCAACCCCTGAGCCATCATCGGGGCGACGCTTGGACTTGATCCGAGGGGTGACCCGGCGAGCCAGGACGCAGTACTTCAGCCTGGATTCGGGTCTCCGCTTCGCGTCGCCCGAGAATGAAGCAGCAGAGCGGATTTTTCCTGCGAGAGCGGCGGCTAGCGCAGAAGCGAGAGGCGCAGGCCGGAGGGGAACAGCGCCGACGCCGCCTTGGCGCGGGACCTCGCCTCCTCCTCCTCGGGGATCGCCAGATCCTCGTCGGCAGCGTTCGTGTCGCCTTCGTCGTGATGGCCGTTCAGGCCGTTGCCATTTCCATTGCTCGAGTGGCCGTTCGCATCCGGATGGTGCCCGTTCGCGCTCCGGTCGGAAATGATCGCCATCGAGACGCTGATCGCGCCGAGAGAGCGTGCGATCGCCTTGGCGATGAGCTCGGGCGGCATCCCCAGGTCGGCGTAGCGCTCTGCGAGCTCCTCCGACTTCGCCGACAGGTCGATGGCCTGACCGGCATGAGCGGCAAGAACCAGCTTGCCGATTTCGCGAAACAGATCGCCGTGGGAACCGGACATGATACTCACTCCCCCGCCGCGTCCCGGAGCTAGACCGGTTATCCACAGCCTGTCCACAGTGGCCCCGAATCAAAGCTTCAAATTCGTCAATGGGTTGGCGTTTTCGTTGCAGAAATACAACAAAACTGGGGCGGCGAAGTTCCCTGCGACCCGCAACAACCCCCTCCAAGAGCCATGAAAGCCCAAGCGGAGATTGTCGGCATTCAGGTTCAACGGACCGGCTGAACTACCGGAGGGAGCAAACAAAATCCGGCGCGGAGTTTTCTCCCCGCGCCGGATCGCTTGGTGACTGGCCCCTGCTCCACGAAGCAGGGACGTCGACCCCCGCCGCTATTGCGGCAGCTGGTCGTCGATACCCTGCACGTACCAGTTCATGCCGAGCAGCGTGCCGTCGTCGAGGGTCTCGCCTTCGCCGATGACCTCCTCGCCGCCCTGGTTCGTGATCGGCCCCTTGAAGGGATGCAGCGCGCCCGACGAGATCGCCGCCTCGGTCTCCTCGGCCATCGCCTTCACGTCGTCGGGCATGTTCGTGTAGGGGGCCATGACCACCATGCCCTCCGTCAGTCCGTACCAGGTCGACTGCGTCTCCCAGGTCCCGTCGAGCGCGGCCTGGGCGCGCTCCACGTAGTACGGCCCCCAATGGTCGACGATCGCGGTGAGCTGTGCGTTCGGAGCGAACTCGATCTGGTCGAAGGCCTGGCCGAAGCCGTGCAGGCCGCGCTCCTCGGCGATCTGGAGAGGGGCCGGCGAGTCCGTATGCTGCGTGACGATGTCGGCGCCCTGGTCGAACAGCGCCTTCGCGGCGTCCGCTTCCTTGGCCGGGTCGAACCACGAGTTGACCCAGACGATCTTCACCTGGAAGTCCGGATTGATGGACTGCGCGCCGAGCATGAAGGCGTTGATGCCCATCACCACCTCCGGGATCGGGAAGGAAGCGATATAGCCGGCCACGCCGCTCTCGGAGACCTTCGCCGCGATCTGCCCGATGATATAGCGTCCCTCGTAGAAGCGGGCGTTGTAGGTGGTCACGTTGTCGGCGGTCTTGAAGCCGGTGGCATGCTCGAACTTCACGTCAGGGAACTGCTCCGCGACCTTGATGGTCGGGTCCATGAAGCCGAACGAGGTCGTGAAAACGAGGCCGCAGCCGGACCGGGCGAGGCGCTGGATGGCGCGCTCTGCGTCCGGCCCCTCCGGCACGTTCTCCACGTACGACGTCTCGACCCGGTCGCCCAGCTCCTCCTGGAGCATCAGTCGGCCGTGTTCGTGGCCTTCGCTCCAGCCCCCGTCGTTGTGCGGCCCGACATAGACGAAGCAGACCTTCAGCTTGTCCTGTGCCGCGGCGGTGCCTGCCGCCAGCGCCAGCGCCAGTGCCGCCCCGAGCGCGGCCATCGATTTACGCATGTTATGTCTCCCTGTTCCCGAAAAGGATCGCGTTCACCCAAGCAAGAGCTGCGCCATCGAACCCCTCGCCGGCGCAGCATAACCGGGGGAACTCTAGCCCATCAGCGGTCCGGCACGAAAGGCTGGCCGAGGCAGGCCGGCGTGTTCACGCGGAGCAGGATGCGGTTCCGCGAAATGAGCACCAGCACCAGGATCGTCGTGAGGTAGGGCAGCATCGAAAGGAACTGAGAGGGGACCCCCACGCCGGCCGCCTGCGCGTGAAGCTGCAGGATGCTGACCGCGCCGAAAAGCAGCGCGCCGAGCGCCACGCGCCCCGGCAGCCACGTGGCGAAGACGACGAGCGCAAGCGCGATCCAGCCGCGGCCCGCGGTCATCGCCTGCGCCCATTGCGGCGTATAGACCAGCGACAGGTAGCCGCCGGCAAGCCCGGCGCACGCGCCGCCGAACAGGACGGCGAGGAAGCGCACCCCCACGACCGGGTAGCCGAGCGCATGCGCCGACGTGTGGCTGTCGCCGACGGAGCGCAACACCAGCCCGGCGCGGCTGCGGAACAGGAAAAGCCACACGCCCACCGCCAGCGCCACGCCGATATAGGTGATCGGGTCGAGCCCGAAGACGAGACGCCCGATCACCGGGATGTCCGAAAGGACCGGCAGGTCGAGGGCGGCGAGCCTGACGCCCGGACGGCCGACATAAGCGGCACCCAGCATGCCGGAGACGCCCAGGCCGAACAGCGTCAGCGCGAGGCCCGAGGCCACCTGGTTCGCCACGAAGGTCAGCGTCACCACGGCGAAGAGCGCCGCCATGACGACGCCGCCGGCGATCGCCGCGAGCACGCCGAGCGCCGGGCTCCCCGTCTCCAGCGCCACGGCGAACCCGCAGATGGCGCCGACCGCCATCATGCCTTCCACGCCGAGGTTGAGGACGCCCGACCG
>CAZMJQ010000195.1:0-4092 GCA_964566475.1 uncultured Propylenella sp.
TGGGCCAACCGCAGCGAGCGCACCGCGCGCATCGCCTTCGTCCTCATAGACGGCACCCGCCAGTAGTACCATCGCGTCGCGATGGGAAGAAAAGCCGGTTTCTGGCTGGGGTTCGCAGCACTCGCCTCGCTGGTGGGCGGCGGCGCCTATTACCACTATGCCGACCGCGATGCCGGGCTCGACGGCGGGAGCGGCGCATCCACGGCATCCGCCCAGGCCGCCACGACCCCGTCGCGGCGCGTCGTGGCCGTGGAGGCGGTGCGCGTGACGATCGGCACGGTGGTCGAGGATCTGCGCGCGGTCGGCACGCTGCGCCCGAACGAGGCCGTCACCGTGGTCTCGGAGATCGCGGGGCGGGTCGAGCGCATCGGCTTCGTGGAAGGCCGCAGCGTCAAGGCGGGCGACGTGCTGATCGAGCTCGATGCCTCGATCCTGCGGGCGGAGCTCGCCAAGGCGCGCTCGGACCTCACGCTGGCGCGTGCCAACCACGAGCGCGCCTCGACGCTCGCCACGCGCGGCCTCGCCACGCAGCGCGCGCTCGACGAGGCGCGCGCCGCGCTGGAGGCCGCGCAGGCGGGCGTCGCGCTGGCGCAGGCGCGCCTGCAGAAGGCAACCATCAAGGCACCCTTGTCGGGCGTGGTCGGGCTGCGCTCGGTGAGCGTCGGCGCGTACGTGACCCCGGGCGAGCGCATCGTCGAGCTCTCCGATGTCGACCCGGTCAAGGTGGATTTCCGCGTTCCGGAGCTCTCGCTTTCCGAGCTGCGCCGCGGCCAGCCCATCCGCGTCGCCGTCGACGCGCTGCCCGGCAGGAGCTTCGAGGGCGAGATCGACGCCATCGATCCGATCGTCGACGTCTCCGGCCGTGCCATTCGCCTGCGCGCCCGCATCCCCAACCCGCGACGGGAGCTCTCGCCCGGCCTCTTCGCCCGCGTCCAGATCGTGGTCGCTCGGCGCGAGAACTCGGTGCTCGTTCCCGAATCCGCCGTGTTCGCGGAGGGGACCCGGCGCTTCGTGTACCGCGTGGTCGAGGGCCGCGCGGTGCTTACCGCAGTGGAGCTCGGCCAGCGCCGGCCGGGAGAAGTCGAGATTCGCAGCGGCCTGGGCGGCGGCGACGTCGTGGTCACCGCGGGGCACCAGCAGATCCGCGACGGCTCGCCGCTCGACGTGCTGAAGCCGGGCGTGGGCGCGTGACGTGAGCTTCTTCGAGTTCTTCATCCGCCGGCGCGTGTTCTCGACGGTGACGAGCCTGCTCGTCGTGCTGGTGGGCCTGGTGTCCTACTCGCGGCTCACCGTGCGCGAATATCCCAACATCGACGAGCCGATCGTCTCGGTGCGCACCGACTATCTCGGCGCGAGCGCGGAGATCATCGAGACGCAGGTTACGCAGGTGCTCGAGGGCTCGATCGCCGGCATCGAAGGCATCGAGACCCTGACCTCGTCGAGCGAGCCCGAGGAGAGCCGCATCACGGTGCGCTTTCGCCTGGGCACCGACCCCGACGTCGCCGCGAGCGACGTGCGCGATCGCGTGGCGCGCGTACGCGGCCGGCTGCCCGAGGAGATCGAGGAGCCGGTGATCGCCAAGGTCGAGGCCGACGCGCAGTCGATCATCTTCATCGCGTTCACGAGCGAGCGGCACGCGCCGCCCGAGATCTCGGACTATGCCGACCGCTACGTGCGCGACCGGCTGCAGAACCTGCCCGGCGTGGCCGAGGTGCGCATCTTCGGCGAGCGGCGCTACGCCATGCGCATCTGGCTCGACCGCGCGCGCCTCGCAGCCTTCGAGCTCACGGTGCAGGAGGTCGAGGAAGCGCTGCGCCAGCAGAACGTCGAGGTGCCCTCGGGACGCATCGAGAGCGTGGCGCGCGAGTTCACGGTGCTCTCGCGCACCGGGCTCACCACCCCCGAGCAGTTCCGTCGCATCGTGGTGAAGGACGCGGGCGGCTTTCCGGTGCGCCTGGGCGACGTCGCCGAGGTTGAGATCGGCCCGCAGGACGAGCGGCGCGTCACGCGCTTCAACGGCGTGAACGCCGTGATCCTCGGCATCGTCAAGCAGGCGACCGCCAACCCGCTCGACGTCTCCACCGAGATGCGCGCCGTCATGCCGGAGCTGGTGCGCGACCTGCCCGCCGGCATGAGCGCGAAGATCGCCTACGACAGGTCCATCTTTATCGATCGCTCGGTCAAGGCGGTGTACACCACGATCGCCGAGGCCGTGGCGCTGGTGGTGCTGGTGATCTTCCTGTTCCTGCGCACGCTGCGCGCGACCATCATCCCGCTGGTCACCATCCCGGTGTCGCTCATCGGCGCCTTCGCGCTGATGGACCTGCTCGGGTTCTCGATCAACACGCTGACGCTGCTTTCGATGGTGCTGGCGATCGGCCTGGTGGTGGACGACGCCATCGTGGTGCTGGAGAACATTCACCGGCACATCGAGGAAGGCATGGAGCCGATGGGCGCGGCGACCCGGGGCATGGGCGAGATCTCGAGCGCGGTGGTGGCGATGACGCTCACGCTCGCCGCGGTCTACGCGCCGGTAGCCTTCGCGCCGGGGCGCACCGGGACGCTGTTCGCCGAGTTCGCCTTGACGCTGGCCGGCGCGGTGCTGGTGTCGGGCGGCGTTGCGCTCACGCTCACGCCTATGATGTGCTCGCGCCTGCTGCGCGCTCACGAGTCGCACGGCCGGATCTACAACTTCCTCGAGCGTGGCATCGTCGCCCTCAACCGCGGCTATCGCCGCGCGCTGGTGGCCACGCTGCAGGTGCGGCCGCTCGTCGTGCTGCTGACGCTGGCCGTCGCCGGGTCGAGCTATTTCCTGCTGTCCGGCCTGAAGAAGGAGCTCGCCCCGATCGAAGACCGCGGCGTGCTGTTCACCGCCGGCAACGCGCCCGAGGGCTCGACGGTGGACTTCACCAGCCGCTACGCCGAGGAATTCGAGGCGCTGCTCGACCGGATCCCGGAAGTGGCGCACTACTTCGTCATCGTCGGCTCGCAGGCCGTCACGGAGCTGATCTCCTTCTCCCAGCTCGCGCCCTGGGAGGAGCGCAGCCGCACGCAAATGGAGGTCGTGCAGGACATCCAGCCGATGCTTGCCCGCATCACCGGCGTGCGCGCGTTCGCCAACAACCCCGGGTCCTTCGGCCAGAGCGCGCGCTCGAAGCCCGTCGAGTTCGTCATCCAGACCTCCGAGAGCTACGCCAGGCTCGACGAGTACGTCCAGACGCTGGCGGCGGAGGCCGAGAAGTACCCGGGGCTGATCAACGTCGACAGCGACCTGCGGCTCAACAAGCCGCAGATCGAGGTCGAGGTCGACCGCGAGCGCGTCGCCGACACCGGCGCGGGCGTGCTGGTCGTCGGGCGCACGCTCGAGACGCTGCTCGGCGGCCGCCAGGTGACGCGCTTCAACCAGAACGGCGAGCAGTACGACGTGATCGTGCAGGTGGCGCCGGAGGCGCGGCGCACGCCCGGGGATCTGGACCACATCTACGTGCGCGGTCGCGGCGGCGCGATGCTGCCGCTTTCCAACCTCGCCCGGGTGCACGAGACCGTGGCGCCGAAGGAGCTCAACCGCTTCAACCAGTTCCGCTCGGCGACGATCACCGCGGGCATCGCCCCGGGGTACTCGCTCGGCGAGGCGCTCGACTACCTCGAGGCCGCGGCCGAGCGCGTGCTGCCTGCCTCGGTGCGCTACGACTATGCCGGCCAGTCGCGCGAGTTCAAGGACGCGGGGCGCAGCCTGCTTTTCATCTTCGTGCTGGCGCTGGGATTCATCTTCCTGGTGCTTGCGGCGCAGTTCGAGAGCTTCGTCGATCCGCTGATCATCATGCTGACCGTGCCGCTGTCCATGACCGGGGCGCTCGCCGCCCTGCACCTCACCGGCGGGACGCTGAACATCTACAGCCAGATCGGCCTGGTGACGCTCATCGGGCTCATCAGCAAGCACGGCATCCTCATCGTGCAGTTCGCCAACCGGCTGCAGGACGAGGGCCGGCCGCTGCGCGAGGCGGTGGTCGAGGCGGCGGCGCTGCGCCTGCGCCCGATCCTCATGACCACCGGCGCGATGGTGGCCGGCGCCATTCCGCTCGCCATCGCCGC
>CAZMJQ010000196.1:0-2732 GCA_964566475.1 uncultured Propylenella sp.
GCCCTGAGCTCCGGCTCGTAATAGGTCAGCGCCTTGGAGATGCCGTGGCGCAGCGCCCCGGCCTGGCCCGAGAGGCCGCCGCCGGAGACCGTCGCCATGATGTCGAACTGTCCGTTGCGGTCGGTCAGCATGATCGGCTGGCGGATGATCATCTGCAGCACCGGACGGCCGAAATACTCCGTGTACTCCTTGTCGTTGACCACGATGCGGCCGGAGCCCGGCTTCACCCAGACGCGGGCGACGGCGTCCTTGCGCTTGCCGGTAGCGTAGGCGCGGCCGTACTGGTCGAGCTTCTGCACGTGCACCGGTGCCTCCGGCTGGGCGGCCGGCTCGTTGGCCGTCAGCGCGCCGAGGTCTTCTAGCGATTGGGCCATATCAGAATACCCTCACGTTCTTCTTGGAAAGCGCGGCGACATCGAGCGTCTCGGGCTGCTGCGCCGCATGCGGATGCTCCGGGCCGGCATAGACCCTGAGGTTCTTCAGCTGCTGGCGGCCCAGCGGGCCGCGCGGCAGCATCCGCTCCACTGCCTTCTCAACGATGCGCTCGGGGAAGCGTCCCTCGATGACCTTGCGCGCCGTGCGGTCCTTGATGCCGCCCGGCCAGCCGGTGTGCCAGTGGTACTTCTTCTGGTCGAGCTTGTTCCCGGTCAGCACCACCTTCTCGGCGTTGATGACGATGACGTTGTCGCCCATGTCGACATGCGGCGTGAAGGTGGGCTTGTGCTTGCCGCGGAGGCGCGTGGCGATGAGCGCGGCGAGCCGGCCCACGATGAGGTTCTCGGCGTCGACCAGAACCCACCTCTTCTCCACCTCCGCCGGCTTTGCGGAATAGGTTTTCATTGCGGTCTCTTCGGGATTTGGGGCGGGAAGCCCTCAATGGCGGGCAGATAGGTCGAAGCGCGCCCGCCTGTCAAGTCCATAGCGCGAGAAAATCGCGAAAAATCAGCACTTTACGATGGCGGTAATATCATACCCGATCGCGTTCGGGAGGAATCGCGTTCGGGAGGAATGGAGTAGGTCGCGGTCGCCTGCGCCACCGGATCGTCCTCCTCCGGTGGCGCGATGTGGATCTCAGCCACCGCCAGCCGCTTGCCGAGCTTCAGGATCCGGCAGCGGGCGAGGAGCGGGCCCGGCGGCGGCTTGCGCAGGAAGTTGATGGAAACCCCCGTGGTGACCGCGAGCGCCACGGGACCGACATGCGCCAGGATGGCGACGTAGGCCGCCAGGTCGGCCAGTGCGAAGAGCGTCGGGCCGGAGACCGTGCCGCCCGGCCTCAGATGCGCCTCGCTCGCATCGAGCCGCACCTCCGCTTCCCCCGGCGCGACGGCTGTGACGGAGTAGACCCGCCCGTCGCGATGGATCTGCGGAAACTCGCGGTCGAGAAACGCATTGAGTTCCGCTACTGTCATCACCGGCTGCATGGCGGACGTCACCTTGTGGATTGCCGCCGACGCAGCTAGCAGAACGGGCCGTGGATGAGAACGCCGAAGGGGCCTCCGCGCCGGGGCGGGAGGCAACGCCGATGACCATGCCGCAAGCCGCATTTGCCGAGGCCGATCCGCTCAGGGCGGAGACGCGCGCCGGCGTCGTGCGTCTGACGCTCGCCAACCCGCCCGCCAACGCGCTCTCCGAAGCCGTGCTCGATGCGCTGCAGGCCGCGCTGGACGCCGCCGCGACCGATGACGCGGTGCGGGTGGTCGTCATCGCCGCGCAAGGCAAGCTCTTCAGCGGCGGCCACGACCTCAAGGAGATGACGCGGCATCGCAGCGACCCCGACCGCGGCCGCGCCTATTTCGAGGACGTGTTCGGCCGCTGCACGCGCATGATGCAATCGATCCTGGCGCTCCCCAAGCCCGTGGTCGCCGAGGTCGGCGGCATCGCCACGGCCGCCGGCTGCCAGCTCGTCGCGACCTGCGACATCGCGGTCGCCGCCGACAACGCGCGCTTCGGCGTCAACGGCATCGACCTCGGCCTCTTCTGCTCCACGCCCATGGTGGCGCTCTCCAGGAACGTCAGCTCCAAGACGGCGCTCGACATGCTGATGACCGGCGAGCTGATCCCCGCCGCCCGGGCGCTCGCCGCAGGCCTCGTCAGCCGCGTCGTGCCGGCGGAAGAGCTCCGCGCAGAAACGGACAGGGTCGTGGAGCGCCTGCTCGCCCGCCCGCCGCGCGTGCTGGCGCTCGGCAAGCGGGCCTATTACGAGCAGCTCCGCATGAGCGTCCCAGATGCCTACCGCCTCGGCACGCTCACCATCGTCGACAACATGCTGATGGAGGAGGCCGAGGAGGGGATCGGCGCCTTCTTCGAAAAGCGCAAGCCGAGATGGCCGCGCACGTGAGCCACGACGCCTACTCCGACGCCCACATCCGCGGCATCCTCGACTCCGTGAAGTCGATCGCCATCGTCGGCGCCAGCCCCAAGGACGTGCGGCCGAGCTACTTCGTCGCCCGCTATCTCATCGACAAGGGCTACCGCGTCTTCCCCGTGAACCCGGGGCAGGGCGGCAAGGAGATCCTCGGCCGCCCCGTCCATGCCTCGCTCGCCGAGGTGCCGGAGCCGATCGACATGGTCGACGTCTTCCGCGGCGCCGAATACGCGCCGAAGATCGTGGAGGAGGCGCTGGCGCTCGACCCGCGCCCGAAAGTGATCTGGATGCAGCTCGGCATCCGCTCCGACGAGGCGGCGGCGAGGGCTGAGGCAGCCGGCCTCACCGTCATCATGAACCGCTGCCC
>CAZMJQ010000197.1:0-8075 GCA_964566475.1 uncultured Propylenella sp.
GCTGGCGGAGGGAGAGGGATTCGAACCCCCGGAACGCTTGCGCGCTCAACGGTTTTCGAGACCGCCCCGTTCAACCACTCCGGCATCCCTCCGCAGGCTGACGATCTGGGTCGACCAAGCACAGGCTATCTAGTCGCTCCGCCCGCCGCAGGCAAGGGCACGTGGTAGCGCGAAGGCCGCTGTTCCCTTCTAAAGGGCAGCGATGCACCTCTCCTGTCCGCTCGGGCGGGTGGCCGCTGACGGGCGCTATCGACCGCCCCTCGACGGCCCTCGACGGCTGACGACAGCTTGACTTTCGCGGCCGGTTGCACTTTATCCGTGGCGGGTGGCGCGAACCGGTCCCGGTCCGCGCCCTCATCGTTTGTTCGACGGCCGCGCCCTGTGGCGGAGGCCGTCGCCGGTCAGACTGGAAGAAGCCCGCCCGCCTATTGCCGCCAAGCGGCTACTGCGAGGCGCGGCATCGGACGCGAGGACAAAATGTTCGCAGTCATCAGAACCGGCGGCAAGCAATATCGCGTTGCCGCCGACGAGACCCTTGAGGTCGAGAAGCTCTCCGGCGAGGCCGGGGACCAGATCACTTTCTCCGACGTGCTCATGCTCGGCGGAGACAAGCCGCAGGTCGGCGCTCCCTTGGTGTCCGGGGCCTCGGTCGCCGCGGAGATCGTGGAGCAGGGCCGCGGCGACAAGGTCATCATCTTCAAGAAGCGCCGCCGGCAGAACTCGCGGCGCAAGAACGGCCACCGGCAGAGCTATACGCTCGTCCGGGTCACCGAGATCCTGACCGACGGCAGGAAGCCATCCGCCGCGAAGAAGGCGGAGGCAAGGACAGAGCCGGCCAAGCCGAAGGAGTCCGCGCCGCCCAAGCCGGCCGCGCCCGCTGAGGCGGCGGAGGCCGGCCTCGATGCGGCGGCATCAGAGGCGGCGGTCGAGAAGCTATTCGAGGCGCCGGCCGGTCCGGCCGACGACCTGAAGAAGATCAGCGGCGTGGGGCCGGCGCTGGAGACGAAGCTGCACGCGCTCGGCGTGACGCGTTTCGAGCAGATCGCCGCCTTCACGCCGGAGGACATCCAGCGCGTCGACGACGCCCTGAGCTTCAAGGGGCGGATCGAGCGCGACGACTGGGTCGGCCAGGCGAGGGCACTGGCCGACGCGGCGAAGGAGAGTTGAGATGGCACACAAGAAAGCAGGCGGCTCCTCCCGCAACGGGCGCGACACGGCGGGCCGTCGCCTCGGCATCAAGAAGTTCGGCGGAGAAGCCGTGATCCCCGGCAACATCATCGTGCGCCAGCGCGGCACCAAGTGGCGCCCGGGCGAGAACGTAGGGCTCGGCAAGGACCACACCATCTTCGCGCTGAAGGAAGGCCGCGTCGCCTTCACCCGCAAGACCGGCGGCCGCTCCTACGTTTCGGTGGAGCCGACGGCGGAGCCCGCCGAATAGCCGACGCATATCGCGCCGGCGTCCCGCCGACCCGGTGCAGACGAGACCGAAGGGGAAGCGGGGCGCCGCTTCCCCTTTTTTCGTTGCAGGATCGACCTGGACATGGGTGCCGCAGATGAACTGGAAAGCCTGACGACCGGCCGGCTGGTGCTGGCGCCGGTCAAGACCACGCATGCACGCGCCCTCCACCCGTTGATCGACGACTGGGAGGTCGTCCGGATGCTGGCCGTCCTTCCCTGGCCGGTACCGCTGGAATCGGTCGAGACCTTCGCCGCGAGCCAGGAGCGCGGCGAGGGCGACGAGGACGCCTTGTCTGTCCTGCTCGGCGGCATGCCGATTGGCGTCGCCGCCGTGAAGCGGCCCGGCACGGGCAGCCCGCCGCGCAAGATGCCGCGCCTCGGCTACTGGGTCGGCCGCCCGCACTGGGGCAGGGGCTATGGAACGGAGGCCGTGGCCGCGCTGGTCGGATACGCCTTCCGCCGCTACGCGGCCGATACGGTCGGCGCGGGCGTGTTCACCGACAACCCCGCCTCGCGCCGCCTGCTGGAAAAGCTCGGCTTCGCGCGTGTGGGCGGCTATCCTGTGGCCTGCGTCTCCCGCGGAGCGCAAGTCAGGGTCGACAACATGCATCTGCCGCGCGCCCGCTGGGCCGCCTCGGCGGGGCGGGCATGAAGTTCCTCGACCAGGCCAAGGTCTATATCCGCTCCGGCGACGGAGGGGCGGGCGCGGTCTCGTTCCGGCGGGAGAAGTTCATCGAGTTCGGCGGTCCGGACGGGGGTGACGGCGGCCGCGGCGGCGACGTGTGGGTGGAGGCGGTCGAAGGGCTCAACACGCTGATCGACTACCGCTACCAGCAGCACTTCAAGGCCAGGACCGGAGGCCATGGCATGGGGCGCGACCGGCACGGTGCCAAGGGCGCCGACGTGGTGCTCAAGGTGCCGGTCGGCACCGAGGTGCTGGTGGAGGACAACGAGACGCTGATCGCCGACCTGACCGAGGTCGGCCAGCGCGTGCGCCTTGCCGCGGGCGGCAATGGCGGGTTCGGCAATGCGCGCTTCAAGTCCTCGACCAACCGCGCGCCGCGCCATGCTAATCCCGGCCAGGAGGGCGAGGAGCGGTGGATATGGCTGCGCCTGAAGCTGATCGCCGACATCGGCATCGTGGGGCTGCCGAACGCCGGCAAGTCGACCCTGCTCGCCCGGGTCACGGCGGCAAAGCCCAAGATCGCCGACTACCCCTTCACGACCCTGACGCCCGGTCTCGGCGTCGTCCGCCACAAGGGCGAGGAATTCGTGCTCGCCGACATTCCCGGCCTGATTGAAGGAGCGCATGAGGGTGTCGGTATCGGCGACCGGTTCCTCGGCCATATCGAGCGCTGCCGCGCGCTGATCCATCTGGTCGATGCGGCCGGCGAGGATCCGGTCAAGGCCTACGAGACTGTGTGCGCCGAGCTCGCCGCCTACGGGCACGGGCTCGGCGAGAAGCCCGAGATCGTGGCGTTGTCGCGCGCCGACATCGCCGGCGAGGCGGTGATGAACGCCGCCAGTGCCGGGCTGAGCGAGCGCATCGGTGCGGCGCCCCTTGCGATTTCAGCCTCGACAGGGGAGGGAATCGGGGAAGTGCTCGATGCCTGCCTGGAGACGCTGGGCCAAATGGAAGACAGTGCGTCAGCGTCCGACCCACGCTGGAGCCGGACGTGAAGAGGAGCCTCACCGCGCATCGCCGCATCGTTGTGAAGGTCGGCTCGGCGCTGCTCGTCGACGGCGGCACGGGAAGGCTCGACCGCGCCTGGCTCGGCGCGCTGGCCGACGATATCGCTGCCCTCTCCTCCGGCGAGCGCCGCGTGCTAGTGGTCTCTTCCGGGGCGATCGCGCTCGGCCGCGGCGTGTTGGGGCTCGAGCGCGGCGTGCTCAGGCTGGAGGAGGCCCAGGCCGCCGCCGCCGCCGGGCAGATCGCGCTCGCCGGCGCGTGGGCGGCGTGCCTCGAGGCGCGGGGGCTCAAGGCGGCGCAGATCCTGCTGACGCTCGGCGACACCGAGGAGCGGCGGCGCTACCTTAATGCGCGCGCCACGTTCGGGACGCTGATGAGGATCGGCGCCATCCCGATCATCAACGAGAACGATACGGTCGCCACGAGCGAGATCCGCTATGGCGACAACGACCGGCTGGCGGCGCGCGTCGCCGCCATGACCGGGGCGGACTGCCTCGTCCTTCTCTCCGACGTCGACGGGCTCTACTCGGCGCCGCCGGCGTGCGATCCCAATGCCGCGTTCATAGACTTCGTGCCCGCCATCACGCCGGAGATCGAGGCGATGGCCGGCGCCACCGGCTCGGAGCTTTCGCGCGGCGGCATGAAGACGAAGATCGAGGCGGGCCGGATCGCGACGGCATCCGGCGCGGCGATGGTGATCGCCAGCGGTCGGGTGCGGAACCCGCTCGCCGCCATCGATTCAGGCGCGCGGGCCACCTGGTTCGCACCGCAGGCGACGCCAGCAAGCGCGCGCAAGGCGTGGATCGCGAGCCACCTGGAGCCGCGTGGCGCGGTGATCGTTGATACCGGAGCCGCGGCGGCACTGAAGGCCGGCAAGAGCCTGCTGCCGGCAGGCGTCACCGCCGTGCGCGGCACTTTCGCGCGCGGCGACGCGGTGGCCATCGTCAATGCGGACGGCTCCGAAATCGGGCGCGGGCTCATCGCATTCGACCTGGAGGATGCGCAGAAGATCGTCGGCAAACGCTCCAGTGACACGGAGGCGATCCTTGGCTACCGGGGACGCGCCGAGATGATCCACCGCGACGACATGGTGCTGAGAGAGAGCTAAGATTGACCAGAACGTCGGGCGCGAATGATCGCGTCGTCGTGGCCGCCCGACCAACTGTTCTATACGCTCGTGCTCGGCCTGCAGGAGCTCAGGGTCCTGCCATACGTCGGCTCGGACCATTTCCGGCGCTGGGAAGGCTCTGCTTCCTCCCGGATGGCGGCGCGGGAAAGGGGCGGGAGACAGCCGCACCCCGGGGCGCGACCCCGGGGGGAGCTCCGGGCTCAGGTGCGCTGATAGACGTCGTCGTAGCGGACGATGTCGTCCTCGCCGAGATAATCGCCGAACTGCACCTCGATCAGCTCCACGTCCGTCTCGCCGAAATTCTCCAGGCGGTGGCGCGTCCCCAGCGCGATGTCGACGGAGAGCCCGCGCGTCAGCGTTCTGACGGAATCGCCCACGGTGACGGTGGCCTCGCCGGTGACGACGGTCCAGTGCTCCGACCTGTGCGTGTGGCTCTGCAGCGAGAGGCGGCCGGAAGGCGCGACGGTGATGCGTTTCACCTTGTAGCCGGGGCCCTCCTCCAGAACGGTGAAGGAGCCCCACGGCCGCCTTTCGGTGGGCTCGTGCTGCATCGACCGAAACCGCAGCGCGCGGCGGCGTGTGAAAGCTACTCGGCGGCTTCGCTCTCGTCGCTCTTCTTGCGTCCGGCCGGCTCGACCTCACGCCCGCCGACGCCCTTGAGGGGCGGCAGCTTGTTGACGCCGCTCGTGTCGTAGGTGGTGATCTCCAGCTCGCCCCGGGCCGCCTTGAGCGCCCTCAGGAAGACGTCGAGCTCCGTCAGCGTCATGCGGAGATATGCCTCCGAGGCCTGCCGCTTCTGGCTTTCGTCCAGCACGGACAGCGAGAACCCCATCCGTTCGAGGTCGAAGTCCCGGATCTCGATCCCCAGATTGAGCGTGCTCATGATCGCTACTCCCTGCTACCCGCCGCTTGCGCCGGACCGGTCAAGCTCTTTCGTATCTCGCCAAGCTGATCATCCCCCGACCGGCGGCGCGGCACAAGTAGCTCATGTCGCCCGATGCGTCACGGCGTAGTCTCGCCCCGGTCCGTTACAGCCTTAACGGGCTCGACGGCTCTGTTCCAGTCCGCGCACGGTTGGCTATGGCTGAAAGGAGTCGATAAGATGACGCGGGCTGTCCGCGGAGAGACCGAGATGCTTGTCCGGATCGCCTTGCTGGCGTTTGTGTTGCTTACCGGTGCCACTGGTCCCGCCTCGTCCGCGACGTACTCTGAGGTGGCGAAGCGCCTTGACGGCGAGTGGCACGGCGACGCGTTCGTGCTGAGGATCGACGCTAAGCGCGCGCAGGCTAGCACGGCGAGCGAGCGTCCCTTCGAGTGGCAGCGTTTCCTGATCAAGGAGGTGCACGACGACGAGGTGGTGTTTACCATCGGCGCGGAGCTTTTCGAGGCGGTCGTGAACGACGACGCGCTGACGCTCACCGGCACCAGCTTCCGCGGCGCACGGGTGCTGTTCCGCGACACCGATCTGCGCGGCACGACGGACTGACGGCTGCGACATAAAAAGGGGCGTCGCAGGACATCTCCCGTGCTAGGAGCGGGGCAGCCGAACGGGCCGCGCCATTGCCGGGCGCGCCCTCAATGCGACAGGATCGGAGGAATTCGCAATGGTGAGCAAAGCGCCCTTTCGCGCCGACGAAGTCGGCAGCCTGCTAAGGCCGCAGGAACTGAAGGACGCGCGCGCCGCCCGTGAGGCGGGGAAGATCGGTGCCGCAGAGCTTCGCCAGGTCGAGGACAGATGCATCCGCGACGTTGTGGAGAAGCAGGAGGCCGTCGGGCTGAAAGCGGTGACGGACGGCGAGTTCCGCCGCTCGTGGTGGCATTTCGACTTCCTCGGCGACCTTCAGGGGGTCGACGTAGTGGAGGCCGACCACGGCATTCAGTTCCAGGGGGTGCAGACGAAGGCGCAGACGATCAAGGTCTCCGCCAAGGTGGACTTCGACGGCCACCCCATGCTCGACCATTTCCGCTTCCTCAAGGAGGTGGCGACCGTCATGCCGAAGATGACGATCCCGGCGCCCTCGGTGCTGCATTTCCGCGGCGGCCGTCCGGCGATCAGCAAGGACGTCTACCCCGACATGGACGGCTTCTTCGCCGACACGGCGGAAGCCTACAGGAAGGCGGTGAGGGCCTTCTACGACGCCGGCTGCCGCTATCTGCAGTTCGACGACACGGTCTGGGCCTATCTCTGCTCGGAGAAGGAGAAGCAGGGCGTGCGCGACCGCGGCGAGGACCCGGAGCCGCTCGCCGGCATCTACCGCGACATGATCAACCACGCCGTGAAGGACCGCCCGGCCGACATGACGATCACCACGCATGTCTGCCGCGGCAACTTCCGGTCCACATGGATTTCCGAGGGCGGCTACGAGCCGGTCGCCGAGATCATGCTCGGCCAGACGGACTATGACGGCTTCTTCCTCGAGTACGACTCCGACCGCGCCGGCGGCTTCGAGCCGCTGCGCTTCCTGCCGAAGGGCGAGAAGCGCGTGGTGCTCGGCCTCGTTACCTCGAAGAGCGGCGACCTGGAGGACAAGGCGGCGATCGAGAAGCGCATCGAGGAGGCCACGCAGTACGCGCCGCTCGAGCAGTTCTGCCTCAGCCCGCAATGCGGCTTCGCCTCCACCGAGGAAGGCAACATCCTCACGGATGAGGCGCAGTGGAAGAAGCTCGAGCTGATCGTTGAGATCGCCAAGGAGACCTGGGGCGAGATCTAGCCCTGCGGGACGGCCAATATTTCGCCGAGATTTGGCGGCGGAATGCGGCCTCGTTTGGAGCTGGGAACAAGTTTGGTGCAGAACGTCTCCGGACCCGCTGCGGGGCGCCCCGCGCCACAGGCGCAGCTTTCGATCGAGATCTCGCGCCTTGTCTCGCGCATCCTGAACGGAGAGTCCGTCGACACTACCCTGAGTGGCGCCGACCTCGCAATCCGCTACCCGGACGCGGGAATGTCGGGCGAGATGATTGCGCAGGCCATCCTCCGCGCCGCCGGCATGGTGGGCCTGATCCGCGACGGAGCCGACGCGGACGTGCCCGGCGCCACCGCCGAAGCGGGGAAGCGCACCGCCTCTGCCGATGACGAGGCGCTGTCCGCTGCGATCAGTGCCGACCTCGAGGAAATCATGGAGGCGAGCGCCAACGGCGCGGCGCAGGTTCCGGCCAAGCAGATCGCCGAAGCCGCCGGGGCGAGCGAGATCGCGGCGAGCGAGATCGCAGCTAGGGAGGCGCGGCCCGGCGCCGTCGCCGGCGCCATGGCTGCCGTCCGCCGCGCCTTCTTCCGCGGCTGATCCCGCGCCTGCATTCTCCGAATCCCATTCAGGCTGTTGCCTGAGCGGCGCGTCCGCGCGATAGACCGGTGCGATCACTCGGGGCACGGGGGCGGACCACGCAATGCTTGACGATCTCGCCGGGAAGCGGATTCTCGTCACGGGAGGCAGCACCGGCATCGGCGCCGCCGCTGCAAGGGCACTCGCGGCGAAAGGCGCCATCGTCGCTCTTCACTACAATTCGAGCGAAGCGGAGGCGAATGTCGTTGCCGCGGCGATCCGCGAGGCCGGCGGCACCTGCCACCTGGTACGCGGCGACCTGACCCGCCGCGGCGAGCCGCGGCGCGTGGTGGAGGAGGCGGCGCGGGCGCTCGGCGGCCTCGACCTGCTCATCAACAATGCCGGCTCGCTGGTGAAGCGCGTGCCCTTCGAGGAGCTCGACGACGCGATGGTCGACAAGATCTTCGATCTCAACGTGCGCTCCGTCATCGCGGCATGCCAGGCGGCGCTGCCCCACCTGGAGCGCGCCGGCGGCGGC
>CAZMJQ010000198.1:0-15036 GCA_964566475.1 uncultured Propylenella sp.
GAGGAGGCCCCGAGGTCAGCCGCGACCTGATCGACATATCGCCGCAGGATCGGCGTGAGATAGGCATCCACCACCGTGGTGTCGCCGCGCCCGACGAGCTTGACGAGCGGCGAGACCTCGTGGCTCGCCGACACCTGCGGACAACCCATTTCGCGCGCCATCGCCGCCACGGCGCGCTCGTGAGCCGGGTACTTCCACGCATGCATGAAGACGATTGCAATCGAACGGTAACCGTCGGCCGCCAGCGCATCGAGCGTCGCGCGCACCGCCGCCTCGTCCGGCGCCGCTTCCACGGTGCCCTCGGCGCGCACGCGCTCGCCGATCTCCTCCACGCGCGAATAGAGCAGCTCGGGCAGCACGATCTTTTTGGCGAAGATGTCGGGCCGCGCCTGGTAGCCGATCCGCAGCGCATCGCGGAAGCCGCGCGTGATGAGCAGCGCCGTGCGCTCGCCCTTGCGCTCCAGGAGCGCGTTGGTGGCGACGGTTGTCCCCATCTTCACCGCGCCGATCTTCTCCGGCGGGATCGGCGCTCCAGGACCGACGCCCAGCAGCCGGCGGATCGCCTCCACCGCCGCGTCGCCGTAGACGCCCGGGTTCTCCGACAGGAGCTTCAGGGCCGAGAGGCGCCCGTCCGGATCGCGCGCCACCACGTCGGTGAACGTGCCGCCGCGGTCGATCCAGAAATCCCACTTGCCGGTCATACGTGTCTTCGCTCCAGGCCGCCCGACGCGACGCTTAGTCAGCGCTCGGCCCCCTGTCGAGGCGAAGCAGTGCCCAACGGCGCCGCTTCGTGGCATCATCGTGCGTGTCAAACGGGAAGGGGGAAGCATGCGCACGATATTCACCACGGCGGTCGTCGCCGGTCTCATCGGTTTCGTCGCGGGGAACGCCTTCTGGTATCTCGCCTCGCCGCTCTGGATCGACCGTGTCGTCTCGGAAGAGCTTCCCGCGGCGCTGCGGATGTCGAAGGAGCGCGAGGGAACGTTCGCCGACGCCGACAGCGCGCACCGCGGATCCGGCACCGCGGCGGTGTTCGAGCTCGTGGGCGGCGCGTCCGTGCTGCGCTTCACGGATTTCGAGGTCACCAACGGGCCGGACCTGAAGGTCTGGCTCGTGAAGGCGGCGGAGATCGCCAGCTCCGCCGACGTCAAGGCGAGCGAATGGGTGTCGCTCGGGCCGCTCAAGGGCAACAAGGGCGACCAGAATTACATCGTTCCGGCCGACGTGCCGCTTGAGGACTTCGCCAGCGTGGTCATCTGGTGTGAGCAGTTCGGCGTGCTCTTCTCCGCCGCGCGGCTGGAGCCCGCGCCGGAGGTGTGAGCCCGTCTGAGCCCGCCAGCCGATTGCGGCGCGGGCCGTGGAAGGGTAATCGGGCGCTCCCATCTTCCGGACTGCCCTCATGCGCTCATGGAGCGAGGTGGCCGCGCCGTTTCAAGGCACAGCCTCCCCAACCGCCAGGCCCGCCATCTCGCCCGTCCTCCTGGGCGCGGCCATTTTCGTCGCGGCCCTCAACCTGCGGCCGGTTCTTTCGAGCCTCGGGCCGGTGCTTCCGGAGGTGATCGCCGACACCGGGATCTCCGCGACGACGGCGAGCATCCTCACGATGGTCCCGACCTTCTGCCTCGGGGCGTTCGGCCTCGTGGCGCCGCGGCTTGCCGCCCGGCTCGGTGCGGAGCGCACCGTAACGCTTTCGCTGGCCCTGCTCGCCGCGGGGGCGCTGCTGCGCGCCGTGCCGGACTACGTGGCGCTTCTGACCGGCACCATTGCGGCGGGGGCGGCTATCGGCGTCGTGGGCGTGCTTATCCCGGCGCTCATAAAGCGCGACTTTCCGGCTCGCACGGGGCCGATGATGTCGGTCTACACGATGATGCTCTGCGCCGGCGCCTCGCTGGGGGCGGGCGCCAGCGTGCCGCTCGCCGAGGGCCTCGGCGGCTGGCCGGCCGGCCTGGCATTCTGGGCGGCGCCTGCTGTTCTGGCGGCGCTGGCCTGGGTTCGGGTCATGAGAAAGAGCCACGCGCCCGGTGGAATCCGCAAGACAACCGGCTTCCTCTGGCGCAGCCGGCTCGCCTGGAGCGTGACGCTGTTCATGGGGCTGCAGTCCTCGCTCGCCTACATCGTCTTCGGCTGGCTCGCCCCGATCCTTCGGGCGCGCGGCTTCGACGCCGTCGATGCCGGTCTGATCGTCTCGGGCTCGATCATGGTGCAGGTGCTCGGCGCCTTGTTCGTGCCGATTCTCGCCGCCCGGCATCGGAGCCAGAGCGGCTACGTCGTGGCCGTCACGACGATGACGCTTCTGGGCCTGCTCGGCTGTCTCTACGCGCCGCCCTTCCTGACCGTCGCCGCCGCCGGCGTGCTGGGGATCGGGCAGGGCGGCAGCATGGCGCTGGCGCTCACGATCGTCGTGCTTCGCGCGCGCGACGCGGCCACCGCGGCGGAGCTCTCCGGCATGTCGCAGAGCGTGGGCTACACGCTCGCCAGCGCCGGACCGCTCGCCGTCGGGCTCATCCGCGACTGGACCGGGGGCTGGTCGGCCGTGGGGCCGTTCATCGTCGCCATCGCGCTCCTCACCGCGTTCTTCGGCTGGGCCGCCGGCCGCGACCGGCAAGTGTCGGGATGAGCGACTCTAAGAGCAGCGCACACGAGGCGATTGTCGGCGCCTTTCAGACTAGTTATATGTCTAGTCAGAAAGGGTGGAGAGCTCCATGAAGAACTGGCCGGTACAGGACGCGAAGGCGCGCTTCAGTGAGTTCCTCGACAAGAGCTTGTGCGAGGGGCCGCAAGTCGTCAGTCGTCGCGGGGTGGAGGTGGCCGTGCTCGTCCCGATCGAGGAATGGCTCCGCCTCCAGAAGGCTTCGCGTCCGACCCTGAAGGAGCTGCTTCTGGCGGACGAGCCGCGTGCCGATATTCAGGTTCCACCTCGCGGCGCCAGGCGGCGCCGCGTGCCCAAGCCCCTAAGCTGATGACGTGAGATGTTCCTTCTCGACACGAATGTCGTGTCCGAGCTGCGGCGTCCGCGGCCGCATGGTGCCGTCGTTGCATGGCTGCGCGATGTGCCCGACAGCGATCTTCACGTCTCGGCTGTGACGATAGGTGAGCTGCAGGCAGGCGTGGAGATGACGCGCGAACGTGACCCGCTGAAGGCCGCCGAAATCTCGCAGTGGATCGACCGTGTCTCCGAGACGTACAATGTGATCCCCATGGGCGCGGCAGCGTTCCGATGCTGGGCGCACCTGATGCACCGCCGGTCCGGCGCGCTGATCGAGGACGCGATGATCGCCGCCACGGCGGAGGTGCACAATCTGACGGTGGTCACGCGCAACGTGCGCGATTTCAGGCACTTCGGCACACCTTTGCTCGATCCTTTCCGCTGACCGCCAATCCGACTTCGACGCGGGCCCAGGCACGTGCGGTATTCGGTGGCCGAAGAGCGAATGGCTGAGCGCCTTGACCCCGCCACCCCGCGATGCCACCTCTTCGTTGCCAGTCGGCCGGACGGCCGCTCCGCGAAAGCGGGGAGGAAAGTCCGGGCTCCATGGATGAACGGTGCCGGATAACGTCCGGCGGGGGCGACCCCAGGGAAAGTGCCACAGAAAGCAGACCGCTCGCCTTCTTGTGGCGGGAGAGCCCCTAAAGGGCCGCCCCGCGCGGAGGACCGGAAGGTGAAGGCGAGGAAGGGTGAAAGGGTGGGGTAAGAGCCCACCGCGGACCCGGCGACGGGGACGGCACGGCAAACCCCACCGGGAGCAAGACCAAGAAGGGACGGCGCGGGCTTCGCCTTCGGGCTCTGCCCGGCTTGATCCAGGCCAGCCGTCCGGGTCGGTCGCGCGAAGCGCCGGGCAACCGGCGCTCCAGATGAATGGCCGTCACGCCGTTGAGTCCGCTCAGCGGCCGTACAGAACCCGGCTTACAGGCCGGCTGGCGCTTTCTCTCTCGCTCGATCCGGCAGAGACATCGCCCCGGTTCGTTACCTGCTGGATCGTGTGATGCCGAAGCCAGAGAGCAACACGAAGACCTTCGCTGCATGACGTGGTCGCACTGCTTGAGGCTCAACCCGCTGAGCAGCTTTCGCGCGGCCAGGTGGGTACAGTCGTCGGATTGCTCGACGACGAGACGGCGCTCGTGGAATTCAGCGATGACCGGGGCCGGGCCTACGCGGTGGTTTCCTGTCCGCTCTCGGGGCTATTGGTCCTGCACTACGCGCGCCACGCCGCTTGACGTCTTCGGGACCGGCCGTCAGGGCAACGCCTCGATCCGGCGGCTGGCGCTTTCACTCCTCGGGCTCGTTCAGTGCGGCCTCCATGGCCGTGACGGCCTCCTTCAAAGGGGGCAGGTCGCGCCGGACGACTTCATAGATCACCCGGTCGGCGATTTCGTCGTAATTGTGCCGGAGCACATTCCCCATCGCCATGATCTGCTTCCAGGGAATATCGGCTCGCGTTTCGAGAAGCGCCGAAGGCACCCGCCGCGTCGCCTCCGAGATGATCTCGATGCCGCGCTGGACGCCATGCTTCAGCAGCCAGTCCCCCGAGTAGTCATCGAGGGACTTTCCCGCCATCGACACCTCGATACCTTCGATCGCCTCGAGAATTGCCAGCAGTGGCGGCCGTGCGAGCCGCGCCATCCCTCAGAATACCCGGACCGCCGACTGCTCGATCCGCTTCCTCAGGATCGGATGCAGGCTGTCGCGCGTCGTGACGTCGACCTCGACGCCGAGCCGTTCCTCCAGCAACACCTTGATGCCGGCGAGATCGAGCAGCGAGAAGCGCGTCGCAGGATCGTACTCGATGAAGACGTCGACGTCGCTTTCAGCACGCCTTTCGTCGCGCGCCGTCGACCCGTAGACGTAAAGCGACGTCGCGCCGAGCGCACGCACCGCCTCGCTGCTTTCGCGCAGCTTCGCCATGGCTGAATCCCTGTCCATGAGGCTCATCTTACGCTGTGCATGGTTTGGAGGCCAGTTGCAGGCCTCAACGCAACGCCTCGATCAGCCGCCGCAGCGTCTCGACCGTCGAGCGGTCTGCCGCTCCGTCGACCCGTTCGGGGCGGAAGTGCCGCTGGAAAGCCGTAACCACGTCCTCCGTCTCTCGGTCGAACTCTGCCGTCACGTCGATGCCGTAGCCGTACAGCGCGAGCATCTGCTGCAGCCCCTCGACCTGCGCGCCGGTCGCTCCGAGCGCCAGGGCATCCCCGCCCGCCCTGTCCATCTCCTCCGGCTCCACCCGGTGGCCGACGCCCGCCGCCGCAAGCCGCGCCCATGGAAACCGCTCGCCCGGGTCGCGCTTGCGCCCCGGGGCCACGTCGGAGTGCGCCAGCACGCGACGGGCCGGGATGGGATGCCGCCCCACGACGTCGCGGCAAAGCGCAATCAGCGCGTCGACCTGCGCCTCGGGGTAGGCGGGCAGGCCGCCGGGATGGCCGGCATTGGCGATCTCGATCCCGATGGAGCGCGAGTTGATGTCGCTCGCGTCGCCCCAGCGCGCGCGTCCCGCATGCCAGGCGCGCCGGTGCTCCGGCACGAGCGACAGGACGCGGCCGTCCTCGAAGACGAAGTAGTGCGCTGAGACCTGGCTCGCGGGGTTGCACAGCCAGGCGAGCGCCTGCTCCGCGTCGGGCATCCCCGTATAGTGGAGAAGCAGGATGTCGACCGGGCCCTCCATCCGCTCGCCGTGGTTGGGCGAGGGGTGCGGCTCGACTTGAGGCATCATGACGCCCGCGCGCGGCGGCGCTCTATCCTCTCCCAGGCGATGTTGATCGCGGCGAGACGGTCGTTGGCGATGCGGATGAACTCCTCCGGCATGCCGCGGGCGATCATCCGGTCGGGATGGTTCTCCGCGACGAGCCGCCGGTAGTGCTGCTGCAGGCGCCGGTGGTCCCAGCGCGGATCGGCATCGAGCACGAAATAGGGGTCGACGCCGCCCTCCTCGATCATGTGGCGGGCGCGGACATGTGCGAACGCGTCCGCGTCGAAGCCGAACAGCTCGGCGACCCGCGCCAGGTATGCGACCTCGCGCTCGTGGATGGCGCCGTCAGCCTTGGCGATCTCGAACAGCCCGTCGAGCACCGCCTCCAGCATGTCTGGGTCGTCGCCGAGCAGGCGCTTCACGTCGCCGGCATAGGCCTCGAAGCCGGTGACCTCTCGCTTGGCGAGATTGTAGACGCGCGCGACGTTCTTCTCCTCGCCGGGCGGAATCTCGAACAGGCTGCAGAAGGCATCGACCTCCGAGCGCATCACCACGCCGTCGGCCTTCGCCATCTTGGCGGAAAGCGCGATCACCGCGATGGTGAAGGTGACGCCGCGGTGCTCCCGGCTCCGCGTCAGGCCGGCGAGCACCGCGCGCAGCCCCGATACCGCGGCTCCGACGCGGCCGGCGCCGCCGGCCATCGCTTGGGTGATGCGTGAAAATATTCCCATGAGCGGCGCCCGTCGATGAGCCGGTGCCGATCCCTACCCGGCGCGGCGTCCGGTGAAAAGCCCGGATTCCGGCGCAGCGCGGCGCGCCCGCTTACCTCGCGTTTACCCTGGCGTCCGCACAGTTGCGGTTCTGTGCGCGCCGGTTCCCACGGCGTCGCCTTTCGCCTCGAATCCAACTGGTTCCATTGACCGCCCATAGAAACCCATGATACTCCACTTCATCCCGACAGGTGACCGGGAGGCGCTTCTCGCAACCGCCGGATGTTCCGGGGTTCCTCGACAAACGGCGCCCTCCGCAAGCGCGGGACGCAGCGCTTCGGGCGGAAATGAAGCGCCGTTGGACGTGAGGGGCGATGAGCGGGTTCGTGGCCACATTCGTGAACCGGCTCGACCAGAAGGGTCGGGTTTCGGTTCCGGCGCCGTTTCGCGCGGTGCTGGCGCGCGAAGGCCAGGACGGGGTCTACTGCTACCCGGCGCTCGACCAGCAGGCGATCGACGCGGGCGGCGCAGGACTCCAGGAGGCGATCGCCGCGCGGCTGGAGCCGTTCGAGACGTTCTCCGAGGACCACGAGATCCTCTCAACGGCCTTCTACGGCGAGAGCCGCGTCCTCAAGGTCGATCCCGACGGGCGCATCATCCTGCCGGAGGAGTTCCGCGCCTATGCCGGCGTCACCGACACGGCGGTCTTCGTCGGGCAGGGCTTCAAGTTCCAGATATGGGCGCCGGAGCGCTTCGCCGAGCGGCAGCGCCAGGCGCGCGAGCATGTGCGCTCCGTCACGCGCGGGCTCGGGCGCTCCAATCCGACATCTCGGGCGAGGGAGGACGGCGCATGAGCGCGGGCCGCACCTCTTCGGAGGGCGCTGGCGGACCGGCCCGCCACGTGCCCGTCCTTCTTCCCCAGATGCTTGAGCAGCTGGCCGTAAGCCAAGGCGGCCGCTACATCGACGGCACTTTCGGCGGCGGCGGATACAGCCGCGCCATCCTGGAGATGGGCGGCACCGTCCTGGCCATCGACCGCGACCGTAGGGCCGTGGAGGCTGGCGCCGGCCTTGTGGCCGGAAGCGGCGGGCGGCTCACCCTGGTCGAGGGCTGCTTCTCCGACCTGGAGGCATTCGCACGCGCCGCCGGGTTCGCTCCGGCCGATGGCGTCGTCCTCGACGTCGGCGTGTCGTCGATGCAGCTTGGGACCGGCCGTCGCGGCTTCTCCTTTCGCCTCGACGGCCCACTCGACATGCGCATGGGCGAGGGCGGCCCCGACGCGGCGGCCATCGTGAACCGTGCGAGCGTCAAGGAGCTCGCCGCCATCCTCCGCGTCTTCGGCGAGGAGCGCCAGGCCGGCCGCATCGCCCGCGCCATCGTGAGGGCGCGCGAGGACGTGCCGATCGCGCGAACGACCCAACTCGCTGAGATCGTTTCACAGGCCGCCCCGGGCGGCGCATCGCGCATCCATCCCGCCACCCGCACGTTCCAGGCGCTGCGCATCTTCATCAACCGCGAGCTGGAGGAGCTGGCGCAGGCGCTCGCCGCCGCCGAGGCGGTGCTCGGCGAGGGCGGCCGGCTCGTCGTCGTCGCGTTCCATTCGCTCGAGGACCGCATCGTCAAGCGCTTCCTCCAGGAGCGGAGCCGGGAAGCGCGCGGCTCGCGCCACGCGCCGCCCGCGGCACCGGAGGCGCCGACCTTCACGCTTCTGACGCGGCGCGCGGTCGAGCCCGGCGAGGCGGAGTTGGCGGCCAACCCGCGCGCCCGCTCGGCGCGGCTTCGCGCCGCGATCCGCACCGGCGCCGCGGCGCGCGCCGTCGACTTCAGGGCACTCGGCGTACCGCAGCTGGCGGGCGTCCCCGGACCGGAGGCTTTCCAATGATCCGCCTGTTGCAGGTCGCGTCTGTCGTGGCGGCCGCCTCCGCCGCCATCGTCGTGTTCCACGTGAAATACCGGGCCGAAGCGGTTGCCGAACGGGCCTCGGAGCTGCAGCGCGAGCTGGACCGGGAAAGGGAAACCATCTCGCTGCTCGAGGCGGAGTGGAGCCTCCTCATTCAGCCCGCCCGGGTCCAGGACCTCGTCGGGCGGCACGCCGAGCGCCTCGAGCTTGAGCCGCTCGATCCGAAGCAGATCACGCGCATCGAGAACCTGCCGATGCGCCCGGCGGGGCCGGCGCCCGACGACGAGGCGGCGCTGTCGGCCATCCTTGAAGAAGCGACGGGAGAAGCGCAATGAAGACGGTCACACCTGCTCCGACCTGGCATCATGCCCATGCGGCCGCGGCCCGGCGCGGCGATCCGGATCGCTACGGCCGCTGGCGCGTGCTGGTCGCGATGGCCGGCTTCTGCCTCCTCTTCGGCGCGCTCGCTGCCCGGCTGGTCGCCCTCGGGCTGACGGCCCAGGCGGCTGAAGACGGCGGCCGCAACTTCGTCCTGACGGCCTCGCAGGCGCGGCCCGATATCGTCGACCGCAACAACGAGACGCTCGCGACCGACATCAAGACGGCGGCGCTCTTCGCCGAGCCGCGCTATATCATCGACCCGGACGAAGCCACGGAGCTGATCGCATCCGTGCTCCCCGACATCGATCGCGACCGGTTGCGGCGGACGCTCTCCACCGACGCGAAATTCGCCTACATCAGGCGTGAGATCACGCCGCGCCAGCAGCAGGCGATCCACAGGTTCGGCATCCCCGGCATCGGCTTCCGCGTGGAGAACCGGCGCTTCTATCCGGGCGGCCCGGCCGCTTCTCACGTGCTGGGGGCCGTCAACATCGACAACAAGGGAATCGCCGGAATCGAGAAATACATCGACGAAGCCTTCCTGAACGATCTGCACGCGGCCGGCTTCGCCAATGACCACGTGATGGAGCCGATCCGGCTTTCGCTCGACCTGCGTGTCCAGCACGTCGTGCGCGACGAGCTGATCCAGGCCATGGAGCGCTACCACGCCATCGCGGGGATCGGCATCGTGGTCGACGTGAACACCGGCGAGGTGCTCGGAATGAGCTCCGTGCCGGACTACGATTCCAACAACCGCGAGCAGGCCCTCGACCCTGACCGGATGAATCGCGCCACGGTCGGCGTCTACGAGATGGGCTCCACCTTCAAGGGCTTCACCGTCGCCATGGCGCTGGACGCGGGCGTCGCGAACATCAAGGATTCGTTCGACGCCAGGCACGCATTGTCGGTGGGCCGCTTCAGGATCAACGACTTCCACGGCAAGCGCCGCTGGCTCACCGTGCCGGAAATCTTCATCTACTCGTCGAACATCGGCGCGGCGCGTATGGCCCTGGCGCTCGGAAACGAAGGCCAGCACGATTACTTCGAGCGGCTCGGCCTTCTCGATACGCTGAGGACCGAGCTGCCCGAGACGGGGGCGCCGATCGTTCCGAAGATGCCGTGGCCGAAGGTCACGACCATTACCATGGCGTTCGGGCACGGTGTCTCTGTCTCTCCGCTTCAGACGGCTGCTGCTGCGGCGGCGCTGGTCAATGGCGGCTTCCTCATGACGCCGACCTTCCTGCCCCGCACGATCGAGGAGGCGGCGGCGATTGCGCAGCCGGTGCTTCGTCCCGAGACCAGCGAGACGATGCGCAACCTTTTCCGCCTCAACGTCCTGAAGGGCTCCGGCAGGCGCGCCGCCGTGGAGGGCTACAGCGTGGGCGGCAAGACCGGCACCGCCGAAAAGGTGGAGAACGGCCGCTACACCAGCAGCAAGCGGTTCAACGCCTTTCTCGGCGCTTTTCCCATGGACGCGCCGAAATATCTGGTATTTGTCGTGCTCGACGAGCCGAAGCCGGAAATGCCCGGCCGCGGCGCAACCGCCGGTCTCAACACCGCTCCAACCGTGGGTAACATCGTCCGGCGGATCGCGCCCATGCTCGGCGTCGAGCCGAAGGTCGTGGATCCCGCGGAGGAGCCGGCGCTGGCGCTCGCCTCGGCGCAATGAGGATCGGGTATTGGCTGACGAAAGACGTTACGGTCCCCGTCGCCTGGCGTCGCTTTTTTCCGACGACGTGGAGGTTCCCTCTGAGCAGGGAAACGTATGGATCCAAGGTCTGACGGCTGACAGCCGAGCGGTAGAGCGCGGCTGGCTGTTCGCTGCGCTGCCCGGCAGCAAGGCCGACGGCGCCGCTTTCGTGGCCGAAGCCGTTCAGGCCGGCGCCGCGGCGGTCCTGATCGGCGACCAGCCGCTGGACGGCGAGATATCCGTCCCGGTCGTCCGCGTGAAGGACCCGCGCCGCGCCTTCGCGCTCGTGGCTGCGCGCTACTTCGCGCGCCAGCCGCGAACAGTCGCCGCCGTGACCGGCACGAACGGCAAGACCTCCGTGACCGTCTTCCTGCGCCAGATTTGGGAGAAGGCCGGCCGCAAGGCGGCAAGCCTCGGCACGATCGGTCTGGTCGCGCCCGGCTCGCAGATCGCCGGCAACCTCACCACGCCCGACCCGGCCAGGCTGCACCGGATTCTGGCCGACCTGGCCGGGGACGAAGTCACGCACCTGGCGCTGGAGGCGTCGAGCCACGGCCTGGACCAGCGGCGGCTCGACGGGGTTCGCCTCGCGGCGGGCGGCTTCACCAACGTCTCGCGCGACCACCTTGACTATCACGGAACGCTGCAGGCCTATCTGAAGGCGAAGTTCAGGCTGTTCGAGGTGCTGCTGCCGAAGGGCGCCGCGGCCGTGGCGGATGCGGATCGCCCGGAGGCGAGCGCGGTGAAGCGTTTCGCGAAGAAGGGCGGGCTGGAATATTTCAGCGTCGGGCGCGCCGGCGAGACGCTGAAGCTTCTCTCCGCCACCCGCATGCCTGACGGCTCCCGGCTCCTCATCGAGGCATGGGGCGAGAAGCACTACGTTCCACTTCCGCTCGTCGGCAATTTTCAGATTTCCAACGCGCTCGTCGCCGCCGGCCTTGCGATCGCAACGGGCGTGGACGCGGCGAAGGCGCTCGATGCGCTGAGCTCGCTGCAGGGCGCGAGCGGCAGGCTGGAGCTCATCGGCGCGCATCCAAGCGGCGCGCGCGTCTTCGTCGACTATGCCCATACGCCCGACGCGCTCGCTAATGCCCTGACGGCGCTTCGTCCGCACGTGGAAGGAAAGCTCATTGTCATCTTCGGCGCCGGTGGCGACCGCGATCCCGGCAAGCGCCCACTGATGGGAGAGGCGGCCGCCGTTTCGGCCGACCGCGTGATCGTCACCGATGACAATCCCAGAACGGAAGACCCGGCGAAGATCCGCACGGCGGTGCTGGAGGGCGCGCCCAACGCCGAGGAGATCGGCGACAGGCGGACCGCCATCCGCACCGCGATCTCCGAGCTGAAAGAAGGCGACATCCTCCTGATCGCCGGCAAGGGCCACGAGACGGGCCAGACGATCGGCGACAAGACTCTGCCCTTCTCCGACCAGGAAGAGGCGGCAAGCGCCCTCAGCAGCGCCGGAGGCAAGGCGTGAGCGACCTCTGGTCCACCGAGGCGTTCGTTGCCGCCGCGGGCGGGCGGCTCGCCGGCGATCCGCCAATGGGCATTGCCGGCGTGTCGATTGACACCCGCACGCTCGGCCGGCGCGAGGCGTTCGTCGCCATTGAGGGCCCAAACCGCGACGGCCACGATTTCGTCGCGTCGGCGCTGGAGCAGGGGGCAGCGCTGGCGGTGGTGCGCGAGGGTCGTACGAACGAGGACGCCGGCCCCCTTCTCGTCGTGCCCGGCGATCCGCTCTCGGCCCTGGAGCGCGTCGGCGCCGCCGCGCGCGAACGCATACGCGGCGCGGTCGTCGCGGTGACCGGCTCCGTCGGCAAGACGGGCACCAAGGAGATGCTGCGCCAGGCGCTCTCGTCCCTCGGGCCGACGCACGCGCCCGTCGGCTCGTTCAACAACCATTGGGGCGTGCCGCTGACGCTGGCGCGCATGCCGGCGGAGACGCGCTACGGCATCTTCGAGATCGGGATGAATCACCCCGGCGAGATACGCCCGCTGACGAAGCTGGTGCGCCCGCATGTGGCGATGGTGACGACCGTCGCGCCCGTCCATCTTGCCTATTTCAGTTCTGAAGCTGCGATTGCCGAGGCCAAGGCGGAGATCTTCGAAGGCCTGGAGTCGGACGGCGTCGCGGTGCTCAACCGCGACAATGAATGGTTCGATCTCCTCGCCGAGCGCGCCGCCGCGCAGGGCGCGCGCATCGTCTCCTTCGGCGAGCAGCCGGAGGCGGACGTCCGCCTGGAGCGCGCCTCGCTCGGCGAAGATGGGTCGAGCGTGAACGCTGTGCTCGCCGGCGAGCCGGTCACTTACCGGGTCGGCGCGCCGGGCCGTCACCTCGTGCAGAACTCGCTTGCTGTCCTCGCCGCGGCCCACGCGGTAGGCGCCGACATGACGCGGGTGATGCTGGCGCTCGCCGGCTTCCGCGCGCCGAAGGGGCGCGGCGAGCGCCTTCAGCTGCAGCATCCGACCGGTCCGTTCACGCTCATCGACGAGAGCTACAACGCCAACCCCGCCTCGACGCGGGCGGCGCTCGCCCTGCTCGGGCAGGTGAAGCCGGTGGGCCGTGGGCGGCGGATCGCCGTTCTTGGCGATATGCTCGAGCTCGGCGAATCGGGGCCCGACCTGCATCGCGGGCTGCTTCCGGCGGTGGAGGAATCCGGCGCCGACCTCGTCTATCTCGCCGGCCCGCTGATGCAGGAGCTGTGGCAGGACTTGCCCGAGGCGCGCCGCGGAGCTTATGCCGCGGGCGCAGCGGAGCTTGAGCCGATTCTCCTGGAGGCGGTCGGCCCTGGCGACGTTGTCGTGGTCAAGGCCTCGCTCGGTACGCGGCTTGGCCCGGTAGTGGACGCGCTCAAGCGCACTTTTGCAGGACAGGCTGAATGAGAATGAAGGCGGGCGGGGCCCCGGGATGCTGACTTTCCTCGTGCAGTTCGAAGACCAGTTCGGGGTCCTGAACGTCTTCCGCTACATCACCTTCAGGACCGGCGCGGCCACCATGACGGCGCTGCTCTTCGTGTTCCTGTTCGGTCCCGGCATTATCCAGGCCCTCAAGCTGCGCCAGGGGCGCGGCCAGCCGATCCGCGCCGACGGCCCGCAGACGCATCTCGCCAAGGCCGGCACGCCCACCATGGGCGGGCTGATGATCATGTCGGGCGTGCTCGTCTCCACGCTGCTGTGGGCCAACCTCACCAACGTCTACGTCTGGGCAGTATTGCTGGTGACGGTCGGCTTTGGGCTGATCGGGTTCTACGACGACTATCTGAAGGTCACCAAGGCCACCGAGCGCGGCTTCTCCGGCCGCGCGCGCCTCGGTCTCGAGGCGCTGATCGCCGCGGCCGCCATCATGATCATGATCCTCTGGGGAAGCCGGGAGCTCCATACGTCCGTCGCGCTGCCCTTCATCAAGGACGCGGCGATCAATCTCGGCTATTTCTATCTGCTCTTCGGCGCGGTCGTGATCGTCGGCGCAGGGAATTCCGTCAACCTGACCGACGGCCTCGACGGGCTTGCCATCGTGCCGGTCATCATTGCCGGCGCGAGCTTCGGGCTGATCGCCTACCTCGTCGGCCGCGTCGACTTCACCGAGTACCTGCAGATCAACCATGTGCCTGGCACAGGCGAGCTTTCGGTTCTGGTCGGCGCCATGCTCGGCGCGGGGCTCGGCTTCCTCTGGTTCAACGCCCCTCCCGCGGCGATCTTCATGGGCGACACCGGGTCGCTGGCCCTGGGCGGCGCGCTCGGCACGATCGCCGTCGCCACCAAGCATGAGATCGTGCTCGCCATCATCGGCGGCATCTTCGTCATGGAGGCGCTTTCGGTCATCATCCAGGTGGCATCGTTCAAGATGACGGGCCGGCGCGTCTTCAAGATGGCGCCTATCCACCATCATTTCGAGCAGCTCGGCTGGACCGAATCGCAGGTGGTGATCCGCTTCTGGATCATCGCGGTCGTGCTGGCGCTGATCGGCCTTTCCACGCTCAAGCTGAGGTGAGGATGGCGGTCGCTCTCACGCATCTTCAGGATCGCGGCGTCGGCGTCTTCGGGCTGGCGCGGAGCGGCCTTGCCAGCGTGCGCGCGGCCGTCGCCGGCGGCGCCGCGGAGGTGATCGTGTGGGACGACAAGGAGGAGGCGCGGGCGCAGGCGGAAGCGCTCGGCGGAACGCCGGCGGAGCCGGCTGTCTGGCCCTGGGAAAGGCTGGAGAGCCTCGTGCTCGCCCCCGGCGTTTCGCTGACGCACCCCGAGCCGCATCCGATCGTCGGCATGGCGCGGCAGGCAAATGTCGAGATCATCTCCGACATCGAGCTTCTCTGGCGCGAGGGGCAGGGCCGCGCGCGCTTCGTCGGCATCACCGGCACGAACGGCAAGTCGACGACGGCGGCCCTCGTCGGGCACGTGCTCGCCGCCGCCGGGCTCCCCGTCTCTCTCGGCGGAAACATCGGACGCGCGGCGCTCGACCTCGAGCCGATCGAGGACGGCCATATCTATGTGTTGGAGCTCTCCTCCTACCAGCTGGACCTGACCCGCCGCTTCCGCCCGGACGTGGCGGTCTGGCTCAACCTCACGCCCGACCACCTCGACCGCCACGGCTCTATGGCGGGCTACGCAAAGGCCAAGGCGCGCATCTTCCTCAACATGACCGCCGAGGACACCGGGCTCGCCGGCATCGACGAGCCC
>CAZMJQ010000199.1:0-27113 GCA_964566475.1 uncultured Propylenella sp.
CCGTGGGTACGCTCATTCGCCGCCCCTTCCGCCGGCGCGGCTTCGACAGGCTTGCGGCCGGGACAAGGGGGCGCTGATGGCCGTCGTCGCGAACGATGCCCCGGCGAGGCCGGAACGGGCGCCGCCCGAGCTGCCCGCCTCCGGCAGCTCCTTCTACACGGCCATGCGCATCCTGCCGGCCGAGCAGCGCGATGCCATGTACGCGGTCTATGCCTTCTGCCGCGCGGTCGACGACATCGCCGACGAGGAGGGGCCGCGCGGGCCGCGGCGCGCCGCGCTGCAGGCCTGGCGCGACGACATCGACCGGCTGTATGGCGGCAAGGTCGTTCCCGCCACCGCCGATCTCGCCGCACCCACGCGCCGCTTCGGGCTCAGGCGCGAGGATTACCACGCCGTGATCGACGGCATGGCGATGGACCTGGAAGCCGACATCTTCGCGCCCGACTGGGCCACGCTCGACCTCTACTGCGACCGGGTGGCCAGCGCCGTAGGGCGGCTCTCTGTGCGCGTCTTCGGCATTCAGTCGGAGTCCGGCGACGCGCTCGCCCATCATCTGGGGCGCGCGCTGCAGCTCACCAATATCCTGCGCGACCTCGACGAGGACGCCGGGCGCGGACGGCTCTACCTGCCGCGCGAGGCGCTGGAGGATGCCGGCATCGCGATCGATGGCCGGACGGCTGACGCGATCCTCGCCGAGCCCGCTCTCGGCAAGGCCTGCGACGCTGTCGCTGCGCGCGCCGCCGGTCACTTCGGGGAGGCGAACCGCATCATGAGCGCTGCGCCGCGCCGCGCCGTGCGCGCACCGCGTCTGATGGAGGCCGCCTACCGCCAGGTGCTCCGCCGCCTGCGGGAGCGCGGCTGGGCGCCGCCGCGCGAGGCGGTGAAGGTCAGCAAGGTGCGCCTGCTCGGCGCGCTCCTGCGCTACGGGATCGGGTGATGGCGGGCGTGGTTCACGTCGTCGGCGCCGGGCTCTCGGGCCTTTCCGCCGCCGTGGAGCTTGCGGGTGCGGGCCGGCGCGTCGTGGTCCACGAAGCGGCGAAGTTCGCCGGCGGGCGCTGCCGCTCGTATCACGACGCGGCGCTCGACCTCACCATCGACAACGGCAACCACCTGCTTCTCTCTGGCAACTGGGCGGCGCTCGCCTACCTCCGCCGCATCGGCGGAATGGGCGCCATGACGATCGCCGGAGAGGCGGAATTCCGCTTCGCCGACCTCGCCACCGGCGAACGCTGGACCCTGCGGCCGAATCCGGGGCGACTGCCGTGGTGGATACTCGACGCCCGCCGCCGGGTGCCCGGCACGCGTGCGCCGGATTACCTCGCGCCGATCGGCGTCTTGCGCGCAAGAGGGTCCGCTACCGTGGGCGAGGTCATGCGCTGCCGCGGCCCGCTCTATGAACGGCTCTGGCGGCCTGTCCTGCTGGCGGCGCTGAACACCGAGCCGAGCGCGGCCGACGCTCGGCTCGCCGCACGGATTCTGCGCGAGACGCTGGGTGCCGGCGGCCAGGCCTGCCGGCCTGTCGTGGCGACGGGCGGCCTCTCCGCCGCCTTCATCGATCCGGCGCTCGCCTTCATCCGGGCGCGCGGCGGCGATGTCCGCTTCTCGCACGCGCTGAAGGATATCCGCTATTCCGACGGGCGCGCCGCGGGGCTGGAGTTTGCCGGCGAGGATGAGTCCCTGGCGGAGGACGACGCCGTTGTCCTCGCGGTGCCGCCCGCCGTGGCCCGCACGCTCGTTCCTGGCCTCGTCGTTCCCGACAGGTTCCACGCCATCGTCAACGCCCATTTCCGCGTTGCGCCGCCTGCCGGCCAGCCACTGATCCTCGGTATCGTCAGCGCCACGACGGAATGGCTGTTCGCCTACCCCGATCGCCTCTCCGTCACCGTCAGTTGCGCCGACCGGCTCCTGGAGGAGCCGCGCGAGCGGCTTGCCGAGACGATATGGCGCGAGGTCGCGGCGCTGACCGGGCTTGCCCCGGACCTGCCGCGCTGGCAGATCGTTCGCGAACGCCGGGCCACCTTCTCCGCCACGCCGCAGGAAGCCGAGAAACGGCCGGAAGCCGGGACCCGCCACCGTAACCTCGTGATCGCCGGAGACTGGACGAAGACCGGTCTCCCGGCCACGATTGAGGGATCGATCCGTTCCGGTCTTTCCGCGGCCGCGCTTCTTAAGTGCGAGCCCGGCCGGCAGGAGCGGTCCCGGAGAGCCGCATGATGCACGACGCCTTGGTGCTCGGCGTGGAGCCGCCCGTGCAAGGGGACGACAGTCCCCCCCTCGACGAGATTGAGAGGCGGATCGCCTCCGCCACCACCGCGCTGCTCGGCGAGCGGCGCGATGACGGGCACTGGTGCTTCGAGCTTGAGGCCGACGCGACCATCCCGGCGGAGTACGTCCTTTTCCGCCATTTCCGCGGCGAGCCGGAGGACAGGGAGCTCGAGGCGAAGGTCGCCGTCTACCTGCGCCGCATCCAGGGCGCCCACGGCGGCTGGCCGCTCTTCCACGACGGCGCCTTCAACATGAGCGCCAGCGTGAAGGCCTACTTCGCGCTGAAGATGATCGGCGACCCGACCGATGCGCCGCACATGGTGCGGGCGCGCGAAGCGATCCTCACGAATGGTGGGGCCGAGCAGAGCAACGTTTTCACCCGTGCGCTGCTGGCGCTCTATGGCGAGGTTCCGTGGCGCGCGGTGCCGACCATGCCGGTGGAGATCATGCTTCTGCCGCGCTGGTTCCCATTCCATCTCGACAAGGTGTCCTACTGGGCGCGCACGGTGATGGTGCCGCTCTTCGTGCTGCAGGCGCTGCGGCCGAGAGCGGCGAACCCGCGCGGCACGCGGATACAGGAGCTTTTCCGGACGCCTCCGGAGAAGGTGCGCCGCTGGCCCAAGGGGCCGCACCAGAGGGCGCCCTGGTCGCAGATATTCGGGGCCATCGATGTCGTGCTGAAGCGCGCGGAGCCCTTCTTCCCGCGCTCTACGCGGCGCCGCTCCATCGAGAAGGCCCTGGCGTTCGTGGACGAGCGCCTGAACGGCCGCGACGGCCTCGGCGCCATCTTCCCGGCGATGGTCAACGCCGTGCTGATGTATGACGCGCTCGGCGTCCCGTCCGACGATCCGCGCGTCGTCGTCGCGCGCGAGTCGATAGACGGCCTGCTCATTGTCAAGGACGACGAAGCGTACTGCCAGCCATGCCTGTCGCCGATCTGGGATACGGTGCTCGCTTCTCACGCGCTCCTCGAGGTCGGCTCGCCGGAGGCGGAGAGCGCCGCCGGTGAGGCGCTCGCCTGGCTGAAACCGAAGCAGGTGCTCGACGTGGTGGGCGACTGGGCGGCGCGCCGTCCGGACGTGCGGCCGGGCGGCTGGGCATTCCAGTACGCAAACGCGCACTACCCCGATCTCGACGACACCGCCGTCGTCGTCATGGCGATGCACCGGGCGCAGGCGCGGCTCGGCGCGGCGAAGGCCAGCTTCGACGAGGCGATCGAGCGCGGACGCGAATGGGTCGTCGGCCTGCAGAGCGCGGACGGCGGCTGGGGTGCCTTCGACGCCGACAACACGTCTCACTACCTCAACAACATTCCGTTCGCCGATCATGGCGCGCTGCTCGACCCGCCGACCGCTGACCTGACGGCGCGCTGCGTGTCGATGCTGGCGCAGCTTGACGAGGAATTGCCCACGAGCCCGGCGCTGTCGCGCGGCGTGGCATGGCTGATGCATGATCAGCGCGAGGACGGGAGCTGGTTCGGGCGCTGGGGCATGAATTACATCTACGGCACATGGTCGGCGCTCTCCGCCCTTAACGCCGCCGGCGTCGATTCGCAGGCGCCCGCCGTCCGCAAGGCCGTCGCGTGGCTGGAAGACATCCAGAACCCGGACGGCGGCTGGGGCGAGGACGGCGAGAGCTACAGGCTCGAGTATAACGGCTATGAGCCGGCTCCCAGCACGCCCTCGCAGACCGCTTGGGCGCTGCTTGGCCTCATGGCGGCCGGGGAAGTCGAAAGCAGCGCGGTCCGGCGGGGAATCAGTTATCTTGCGAAGAACCAGAGCGAGGGGGGGCTGTGGCAGGAAGAGCGGTTCAGCGGCGTCGGCTTCCCGCGCGTTTTCTATCTTCGCTACCACGGCTATGCGAAGTTCTTCCCGCTATGGGCCGTGGCGCGCTATCGCAACCTGAAGCGTGGCAACAGCCGTACCGTGGCTTTCGGCATCTAGGGCGTCGGCCATGAACATCCACGTTCCCCCGAGCACGTTGCCGGTGCTGGTCGTCACCGGGCTGGCGCGGGAGATGAAGCTCGCGGCGGGTCCGGGGCTGGCGGCCGTCACCTCCGGCGGCAGCTCGGAGCGCCTGCGCCGGCTGCTGGCCGAGCGTGCCGCGCCGGGATGCCGTGCAGTCGTCAGCTTCGGCATCGCGGGAGGCCTCGATCCGAGCCTGCGCGCCGGGGACGTCGTGGTCGCCGCTGGCGTCACCGCGGGCGGCGAGCGTTGGCCGGCGCATGCGGGACTGGCGGAGGTGCTGACCGCTTCTCTGGCGGCAGGGGGCGTCAAGGCCAGGCTTGCCGACATCGCGGGTGTCGATGCGCCGCTCCTCAACGCGGCCGCCAAGTCCAAGGTGCGCCGTGCGACGGGCGCGGCGGCGGTCGACATGGAATCGCACGTCGCGGCGGAATTCGCGGCGCGGCACGGACTCTGCTTCGCGGCGCTCAGGATCGTGTGCGATCCTGCCGCGAGCAGCATGCCGGCGATGGTCGCCAACGCGCTGCGACCGGACGGCGGTGTCAATCACTATGCGGTGCTGGCGGACGTGCTGCGCAGACCGAGCCAGCTAGCCACCCTCACTCGCCTCGCAGGCGAGGCGCGCAAGAGCTTCCGCGCGCTAGGCCGCTGTCGAGATCTTCTTGGGATCGGGCGTGGTTTTCCGGATCTCGTCGAGCTTCTCGGCGACGTTGCGTGAGAAGACGTATTCAGCCGGCCTCTGGTCCTTAAGCGAGATTTCCGGCGCCATCGGCCCTTCGGTCCCGACCCCGCGCAGCGCCACCATGGCCGCCTTCCACGGCCGCCGCACGGTATCCATCACCGCGCTCGCCTCGTAGCCGCAATGCACCATGCAGTCGGCGCATTTCTCGTAGTTGCCGGTGCCGTACTTCTCCCAGTCGGTTCCTTCCATCAACTCCTTGAAGGTCCGGGTATAGCCCTCACCGAGCAGGTAGCAGGGCCGCTGCCAGCCGAACACAGTGCGCGTCGGGTTGCCCCATGGCGTGCAATGGTATTGCTGGTTTCCGGCCAGGAAGTCGATGAACAGGCCCGACTGGTTGATCGGCCACTTCTTGCCGCCCTTGCCGCGGCGGAACACCCCGCGGAACAGCTCCTTCGTCGTCTGGCGATTCAGGAAATGCTGCTGGTCCGGCGCGCGCTCGTAGGCGTAGCCGGGTGACATCGTGATGCCATCGACGCCCATCTCGGTCACGGTGTCGAAGAAGCTCGCCACGCGCTCCGATTCCGAGTTGTTGAAGAAGGTGCAGTTGATGGTGACGCGGAAGCCTTTCGACTTGGCGAGCTTCAGCGCCGCCACCGCCTTGTCGTAGACGCCCTGGCGGCAGACCGAGCGGTCGTGCATCTCCCTGTCGCCGTCGAGATGGATCGACCAGTTGAAATAATGGTTCGGCTTGTAATCGTCGATCTTCTTCTCGAGCAGTAGCGCGTTGGTGCAGACGATGACGTAGCGCTTCTGCGCGATCAGCCCTTCGACGATCTTCGGAAGTTCCTTGTGGATCAGCGGCTCGCCGCCGGCGATCGACACGACCGGCGCGCCGCACTCCTCGGCAGCGTGCAGCGCGTCCTCCACCGAGATGCGCTTGTTCAGTATCTCATCCGGGTAGTCGATCTTCCCGCAGCCCGCGCAGGCGAGGTTGCAGCGGAACAGCGGCTCCAGCATGAGAACGAGCGGGTAGCGTTTCCGCCCGGTCAGATGCTGGCGGAGGATGTAGCTACCGATCTTCGCGGCCTGCCTGACTGGGATACCCACTGGCGACTTCCTTCTCTCGCGTTCTCTGTGAGGCTGCGCTCGCGGCAAGCTTGTTGTCCGACAGTTCCACCGGAAGGCGGAACCGGACGCTTTCCTCGATGCCGTCAAGGGTGGAAACTTCGACCGGCGCGACGCGGCGCAGCGCATCGATGACGTCCTCGACCAGCACCTCCGGAGCGGAAGCGCCGGCCGTAAGGCCTACAACCTGAACATCGTTCAGCCAAGCGGGGTCGACCTGGCTGCCGTCTGCGACGAGATAGCCCGGTACACCGGACTCTTCGGCGATCTCCCGCAGGCGGTTCGAATTTGAGCTGTTCTGCGCGCCGACGACGAGGATCAGGTCGGCGACGCGCGCGAGATCGCGCACGGCGCTCTGACGGTTCTGCGTGGCGTAGCAGATGTCGCGCGTCTCGGGACCCACGACGTCGTTGAAGCGGCGCTTCAGTGCTTCGATGAGAGCGCTGGTATCGTCGACGCTGAGCGTCGTCTGCGTGACGTAGGCGATAGGTGTGTTGTCGTCGAGCGGCAGCGCCTCGATCTCGGCCTCGTTCTGCACGAGGTAGGTCGGGCCGTCGATCTGTCCGAGCGTGCCTTCGACCTCCGGGTGGCCGGCATGCCCGATGAGGATGAGGGTGCGGCCCCGGGCGATGTAGTGGCGTCCCTGGTTGTGCACCTTGGAGACCAGCGGACACGTCGCGTCGAGCGTCGGCAGGCCGCGGTCCTTCGCCTCGTTGACCACCGCGCGCGGCACGCCGTGCGCGCTGAAGATGGTGACCGCTCCGTCGGGCACCTCGCTCAGTTCCTCGACGAAGTGCGCGCCCTTGGCGATGAGGCTGTCAACGACGTGGCGGTTATGCACGATCTCGTGCCGCACATAGATGGGCGGGCCGTACTTCTCCAGCGCCTGCTCCACGATGTCGATCGCGCGCACCACGCCCGCGCAGAAGCCGCGCGGCTGCGCCAGGATGACCTTAAGCCCCTTGATCGTCGTTCCGTGCAACGCAGGCGCCTCTACTGGATTTGAGTTTTCAAGTTTTCTGCTGAAATCTAAGCCAGCCGCCGGTTTTGAGTCGAGTCTGGCAAGCTGGCGGATGCGCAAGAAGTTCCAAGGGGTTGCCGTAATATTACACCCGTGAACGGCACGTCGGCGTCGCGGGCGCCGCTACCCGCCGCCTAGTCGGCGCATGCGGATGATGACGTAGTTCACCCCCTGGTTGATATCGAGCGCCGCGTCCGCGAAGTCCGGAACCAGCGTATCTCCCGCTTCGCCGCTCAGCGCATAGGGCTCGCGGGGAATCCCGAGCACCCGGTCGAACTCGTCGTTGCTGTTGACGTCATGGTAGCCGACGACCGCATAGACCCCCGGCGGGACATCCTCGATCGTCGCCTCTACGAAACCGGGCGAGGCGGGAACGGTCGTGTAGTAGGGACACCCGTCCTGCGACAGGGACGTGTCGCACAGGGCGACGTTAACCATTCCGCTATCCGACTCCACGTTCTCCACGATGACATGCACCGTCGCGGCACTCGCCCTCTGGGGCTCGGGAGCGGGCTGCGCGTCCGGCTCGGTCGCCGCCACGGCGCCCTCCTCACCCGCTGTTTCGGCAGGTTCCGCCGCCGGCTCCTCCGTCGTGGCCGGTGCGATCTCCTCTGGCGCAGGCTGCGGCGCCGAGTTTTCTGCGACGGAGATCGATTCGCCTCCCGGCTCCGTCGGCGCCGCTGCCGGACTTTCGCCTGCATTCTCGGGCTCCGCCAGAGGCTCGAGCATGGTTCCCGCGAGCGAATCCGGCGAGAAGAACATGAGGGGCAGCGTGTCGGGCATCGGATGGAGCTCCCAGCGCGCCTGTCCCGACTGCGCGTGCGCGGTGGCGATCATCATGCCTCCCGCCAGAAGCAGTGCCGAAATCCTCATCGTCGCCTGTTCCGATCCTGAAACGGGAGAACCTGACCCGTTTCATCAAGCTTCTTTGTCAAAATGCTGACAGAACCAAGCCTACCGTCCGGCGGTTCCATTTCGCTTGAACCTCTCCACCACCTCCGTCAAGGCCGAGTCGACCGGCCGCGGCGCATAGCCGAGCTCCGTTTTCGCCTTGGCGCTGTCGAGGGGCGCCGACCGCAGCGCCAGTTTCACGGCCTCGCGCGACGCGACGGGAGGCGAGTGGGTCACGTGATCGGCGATCCAGCCCGCGACGATGCCCGTCGCCATGGCGAGCGCGGCCGGCACGGTGCGCCGCGGCATGCGCCGGCCCGACTTCGCCTCCAGAACAGGTAGCAGCTCCCGCAACCGCAGGTTCTCTCCGCCCAGGATGTAACGTTCTCCCGGTCGTCCATGCCGACCCGCACGGACGATACCGTCTGCCACGTCGCGAACGTCCACGAGGTTGAGGATGCAGTCGAGATAGAATTGGGAGTTGCCAGAGAGAAACAGCGACAGCATGGCGGCAGGCGGCGTCATGTTGCGGTCGCCTGCGCCGATGGGGACCGTCGGGTTGACGATGACGACGTGATGGCCGTCCGCCGCCGTGCTGAGCGCCGCCTGCTCCGCCAGGAGCTTCGAGCGCGTGTAGGGGCCGGCCATATCCGCAAGGGTCGGGTGCGCCGCCTCGTTGACGAGGGCGTGGGCGTTGCGGTGCTTGGGCAGCAGGATCGATTCCGTAGAGCAATGCACGATTCTTGCGATCTTCATGGCGGCGGCCGACCGCATGACCGTCTCGGTCCCGCAGCGGTTGACGCGATCGAAGTCCTTCCCGTCGCGACGCCACAGATGCGCGATGCCGGCCAGATGATAGACGCAATCGACGCCTCTTAGCGCCTGCTCCACGGCCCGCCGTTCGGTGACCGATCCGCGCACCAGCTCGATCTCCCCGGCAGCCGCGTCCGGTTCCGCCACGTCGAGCACGCGCACCTGGTCGCCCTGCGAGAGCAAGGCGTCCACGAGATGCCGGCCGATGAAGCCGCTGCCGCCGGTGACGAGCGCGAGCGCCATTACGCGTTCGAGGCCCTCCGGCTGACGCCGATCGCGATCATGAAGGAAGGAAGCACGATCAACGCCACGATGAGCACGAAGAATATCGCCAGGCCGAGTAGCACACCCATGCTGAAGAGCCCGCGATGCTCGGCAATCGAAAGGGTGGCGAACGCCGCGACCGTGTTGAGCTGCGTGAGGAGGACCGCGAGCGGCGTCGACGTGGAAAGCACCCCGACCCCGCCGCTGCCCTCCCGCGCCACCTCGCGGGCGCGGCTCACCATGTGGATGCTGCTTGCAACGCCGAGGCCGATCAGAAGCGGTATCACGATGACGTTGGCAAAGTTGAAGGGCAGGTCGAGCAGGGCCGAGCCCGCCACGACCCATACGGATGCGACCGCCAGGGGCGCCAGCACCAGGAGCACGTCCGACAGCCGGCGCCGTAGAAGGATCACGACGAGCCCGATCGCGATCACCGTATAGGCGATCGCCTGGACGAAGGAGTGCAGGATGGCCTCTCCCGCGCCGGTGATTCCGGCGGGCGCGCCGGCGGGCTGCGGCGCCACGCTCTGCACCCGCTCGGTGAAGGCGCGCATCGCGTCCGCCGTCGGCAGGTCGGTCTGGGGAGGCACGCGGAGCCGGACCTGCCCGTCCTCCGCCACCCAGTCATTCACGAAGTCCTCGGGAATGTCCTCCATCGTGACCGGTTGCGAAACCGAGAACTTCTGCCTCAGGTCGGCCACTAGCGGCGGCATCTCTCGCGTCAGGGCGTCGCCGAGCTGGCGAAGCGTGTCGGGATCGGTGCCGCGCTCCTCGCCGAAGCGCCTCAGCGCATCCGCCAGCCGCTCGCCGGAGGCCGTGACCGCCGGGTCGACGGGGATATCCTCCGGGACGTTCGCGATCGCCTCCGCGCTTTGAAGCAAGGCGCCATAGGCGCCCTCGATTTCCTCGTCGCTCGATGGCGGTGCGGCCTCGTCCGCGAAGAAGCTCTCGCCGAGCCGCTCCCGCGCCGCTTCGAGCGCAGCGAGCTTCGCCTCCTGATCGTCGGGCACGAAGTCGCCGACCCATCTCACGCCCGCCACGCCCTCCAGCGCCGCAAGCTGCGGCACCAGCTCGCGCGCGGCCTCCATGTCCGGCGCCAGCACGTTGAGCGCGTAGGGGGAGGTCTCCGGACTCTCCGCCAGAGCCTCGTAAGTCTGGACGGCTTCGGTGTTCGGGTTCTGAAGATTGAGCGGGTTCGTATCGATCCGGGCGTGCGTCGCCATGAAGACCGCTGCGACGGTCACCAGGCCCGCCACCACCAGGATGGCGCGGTAGTGCCGGTCGATGAGCGGAGCGATGCCAAGATTGCGCACCGCCCTGGACGACGGCTGCGGCCGCGTGGCCGACATCAGCGCGGGAAGGAGCGTGAACGTTATGACCAGCGCGACCAGCATGCCGAATGCGGAGATGATGCCGAACTCGGCAAGCCCGACATAGGAGGTCGGCACGAAGGAGAGGAACGCCAGCGCCGCGCACAGCGCGCTGAGGCTGATGCTCGGCCACTCGCTCGCCATGGCGCCCTTCAGGGCCTCGTCGAACGAGGCGCCTTTCCTGGCTGCCTCGAGGTGCCGGAGGCTCAGGTGCGTCCCGAAATCGATGCCGAGACCGAAATAGAGCACCATGAAGGCGATGGAGATCAGGTTGAGCTGACCGACCGTGATGGCAGCGAGGCCCGCCGTCCAGATCGCGCCGAACACCAGCGAGATCAGAAGCGCCGCGATCGTCCGGCCCGAGCGGATGCCGACAGTGAGGATGGTGGAAACGAGGATCAGCGAAAGGATGCTGGCATAGAGCGCGCCGGAAAAGGCGTCGTTCAGCTCCTGCTGGCGCAGCACCGGCTCTCCCGTCAGCCTGAAGGTGACGCCGGGAAACTCGCCGCTGAGCTCGGCGAAGGCCTCGCGCAGCCCGTCGATGGCCGCTTCGGCGCGGTGGATCGACGTGTTGTCGAGCACCGGTTCGACCTGGAGTATTTGGCGCTCTCCGCCTGGTATGCCGCCGGCGCCGAACATCTCCTCCCACGGCATGATTGCGGGGTCTCCCGCGGCCTGTGCTTCGACCGTCTGGGCGATCCGGTCGAGCAGCTGCGCCATCTCCGGGGGGGCCGCACCTTGCGTCGCTCCCTGCTCGGCCATCGTCACCACGCCTGCCATGCCCCTGAGGCTGGGGTCATTGGCAAGCCGGCTGAGGAGCTGTCGGGCCGGCCGAACCTGCTCCGCCGTTTCCGTGATCCGCTCCGGCTCGAGGAACATCAGCCCGTAGCGGTCGAAATACGGCGACGATCCGGCCAGGTCGACCCGGGTGAACAGCTCGGGCCGGTCCTCCAGCCGGGCCGCCAGCCTGGTTGCCGCAGCTTCGGCCTCTTCTGGGGTCTCGGCATCGACGACCACGACGGCGACGTCCTCCTCGGGAAACGCGCGCTCGTAGGCCATCTCGTTCTGACGGAACGGCAGTTCGCTCGAGAGAATATCCTCGGTGCTGGTATTGACGGCGAGGCCGGACGCCGCATAGCCGCCGAGCACTGTCAGAACCAGCGCGATGCCGATGATGGCCCACGGTCTATGGGCGGCCACATCGGCGCAGATTCGCAGGATCGATTGGTCGGCTTTTGACATGCGGGGACTTGCTCCGAGCTAGTCGGCCATGAGATGCGACCCTGTGGATAGAAAAGGGCGGCAGGGCGACCGGGCTTGGGTCGGCGCAATGCCTGTTAGCGCCTGCGGACGGGTTGCCGCAAGCCATTTTCCTCGCGCATTGTGCGGCGTTTCGCACCGTAAGGGGGGCCTGATTGGAAGAAGAGCATTTCGAGAGTCGTTTGGCGTCCGCCGGCGAGGCAATGGAGGCCGTGCTTGCGGAGTTGCTGGCTCCCAAGCCTGTTGCCGGCGAGATCGCCCGGCCGGATCGTCTGATCGAGGCGATGCGCTACGGCACGCTGGGCGGCGGCAAAAGGCTGAGGCCGTTCCTCCTAAAGGAAGCGGCCGCCGTTTTCGGCGCCGAGGGGCCGGGCGTCATGCGCGCGGCCGCTGCGGTGGAGCTCATCCATTGCTACAGCCTCGTTCACGACGATCTTCCGGCGATGGACAATGACGACCTGCGGCGTGGGCGTCCGACGACGCACCGTGCCTATGACGACGCCACCGCGATCCTGGTCGGCGATGCGTTGCTGACCCTGGCGTTCGATGTCCTCTCTGACGAGAAGACCGACCCCGATCCCGAAATCCGCGTTGCGCTCGTGGCCATGCTCGCACGCGCGTCGGGTCTCGGCGGCATGGTCGGCGGGCAGATGCTCGACCTGGAGGCGGAAGGGCGGTTCACCGCCGAGGGCGTGCCGCTTGCGCTGACGCGCGACGAGATTCTGCGCCTGCAGGCGATGAAGACCGGCGCGCTCCTCAATGCATCGGCGGAGATGGGAGCGATCATCGGGCGCGCCGGGTCGCCGGAGCGGCAGGCGATGCGGGCCTTCGGCCATCTCTTGGGACAGGCGTTCCAGATCGCCGACGACCTGCTGGACGTGGAGTCCGATGCCGAGACGCTCGGCAAGGCGGCCGGAAAGGACTCTTCCATGGGCAAGGCGACGCTGGTCGGCCTTCTCGGCGTCGATGCGGCGCGGGAACGTCTTGCCGGGCTTGTGGCGGAAGCCGAGAGCGCGCTTGCGGACTTTGGCGAAAAGGCCGAGACCCTGCGCCAGGCGGCGCGTTTCGTAGCGGAGAGGAAGAGGTGAAATGATGGGGAAGACGAACGGCGCCAGACTGCGCGGCGTGATCGCCGCGGCTCCGACGCCCGTCACGTCCGACGGCGAGCCAGACCTTGAACGCTTTGTCACGCTCTGCCGCTGGCTGCTCGACAATGGGTGCGATGCGCTGAACGTCTGCGGCACCACCGGCGAGGCGACGTCCTTCACGGTTCAACAGCGCATGGCCATCATGAGCGCCGCCGCGGAACGCCTTCCGCTCGAGCGCCTGATGACGGGCACGGGCGCGGCGGCCGTCGGCGACGCCGTCATGCTGACAAAGCATGCCGCGACCCTCGGCTACGCCGGCGCGCTCCTCCTCCCGCCCTTCTACTACAAGGGTGTCACGGCCGATGGCATCGTCGGCTATTGCGAGCGCGTGGCGGCGGCGACGGCGGGCGAGGCGATCGATCTCTATCTCTACAACTTCCCGCAGCTCTCCGGCGTCGAGTATACGCCCACGCTGGTGAAGCGCCTTTGCACCGAGCTCGGCGGCCGCATCGCCGGTCTGAAGGATTCCTCCGGCAACCTCGACTACGCCGTGGAAGTTGCGGCGATCTCGCCCGACCTCGCCGTCTTTCCGAGCAACGAGGCGGTGCTCCTGAGGGCGCGCGCCGGCGAGTTCGCCGGCTGCATCTCCGGCAGCGCCAACGTCAACGCGCCGCTCTGCGCGCGCGCCTTCCACCAAGGCGACGAAGCCGCGCTCAAGGCCGCCTGCGCTGTGCGCGCGCTGGTCTCGCGCAACTCGCTCATTCCCAGCGTGAAGGCCGTGCTCGCGATGCAGCTCCGCGATCCGGGGCTGGAGGCGGTGCTGCCGCCGCTGGTCACGCTTCCGGAGAGCGAGAAGCGCCGGCTCCGCGAAGAGATAGCGGACGCAGTCCCGGCGGCGGCATGACGGGCGGCGCGGCGGTGGCGCCGTCATGACGCACGTCGCCGTTGTCGGCGCGGGCTTCATCGGCCGGGCCTGGGCGATCACCTTCGCGCGAGCCGGGCACGACGTCCTTCTCTGGGACGCGGACGCCGAAGCGCCGCAAAGGGCGCTGGCGTTCGTGCGCGAGGTGCTGCCCGACCTTCAGGCGAACGACCTGCTCGGCGGGCGCGCGCCCGATGAGGTGCTTGCCCGGATCGGTGTCGCCGCGGAGCTTGGCGACGCCGTCGCGGACGCGGACCACGTGCAGGAGAACGCGCCCGAGAAGCTGGAGGCAAAGATCGACCTCTTCGCGCGCCTCGATGCTCTTACGCCGCCTGAGGCGGTGCTCGCCAGCTCGAGCTCCGCGATCCTCCCCTCGAAGTTCACCGAGAAGCTAGCCGGCCGCCACCGCTGTCTCGTCGCCCACCCGATCAATCCGCCCTATCTCGTTCCGGCCACCGAGATCGTGCCGGCGCCGTGGACGTCGGTCGAGGCTGTGGAGCGCACGCGCGAGCTGCTCGTTTCCGCCGGGCAGGCGCCCATCGTCCTGAAGCGCGAGCTCGACGGCTTCGTCATGAACCGCATGCAGGGCGCGCTGCTGGAGGAGGCTTTCCGCCTCGTCGCCGACGGCTACGCGACCGTTGAGGACATCGACGTCGGCATCCGCGAAGGACTGGCGCTGCGCTGGTCGTTCATGGGCCCGTTCGAGACCATCGACCTCAACGCGCCGGGAGGCGTGCGCGACTATGTCGAGCGCTACCAGCACATCTACGTGAGCCTCTTCGCGCAGATGCAGCGCCGCGTGGATTGGGCGGGCGACGTCCTGGCCGACATAGAGAAGGAGCGCCGCTCGCGGCTGCCGCAATCGGGATTCGCCGAGCGCCTTGTGTGGCGCGACCGCAGGCTCATGGCTCTCGCCGCCCACAAGCGCCGCGCCGCCAAAGAGATCGGGGAGTAGGCCCCGGCGCTACCGTCCCTTCCGAAGTGGAAGGCTGGCGCCGCCGCGAATGCGTGCTACGACCGTCCGCACGCTTTGCCCGCAGACAGTCCTCCGATCGACGCGACGGAGCCGCATCCGATCATGCCTTCCGCCAGGCGCCTCCAGGCGCCATACCGCGTAGCTCCGGTCGAAGACCGGCGGCTCTTCGGAATCGGCCTCGTTCTGCTTGCCTTTCTCTGCTTCACCGGCATCGACACATGTGCGAAGTGGCTGATCTCGCACGGCTTCCCCACGCCGGAAGTGGTCTTCGTGCGCTACGCCGTGCACTTCGCCGTGATTGCCGGCGTGCTCCTGCCGCGATACGGCCCGGTGCTGCTCCGCTCCGGCAACCTGCGCCTCGAGCTTGTGCGCGGGCTCGTCCTTGTGGGCTCGACGGCGGCGAACTTCGTGGCCATCGGCCACCTGCCGCTCACGGTCACCGGATCGATTCTCTTCTCAGTACCGATCATCGTCTGCGCCCTGTCGGTGCCGCTCCTCAAGGAGCATGTCGGCTGGCGGCGCTGGGGAGCGATTCTCGTCGGCTTCGTTGGTGTGCTGGTGATCATCCGGCCCGGCTCGGACAGCTTCAGCTTCTATGTCTTGTTCTCGCTCGTCGCGGTGAGCTGCTACGCGATCTACAACATCTCCAACCGGATGCTTGCAGGGGTCGACGCGGCCTCCACGCAGCAATTCTATTCGGGGCTCCTCGCCACGGTATGCGTTGCGCCGTTCGCGTTCGCAGGCGGGGACTGGACCTGGCCGCGCGAGCTCTCCACCGGCGTCGCCTTCGCCGCGATAGGCGTGCTGGGCGCCATCGGCCATCAGCTGTTCTCGACCGCGCACCGTTTCGCGCCGGCGTCGACACTCGCGCCGTTCATCTATGCGCAGATGGTCTACCTCACGCTATCGAGCTGGATCGTCTTCGGAGAGCCGCCCGACGCGTGGATACTGCTCGGCGCGCCGCTCGTCGTCGGCAGCGGGCTCTATATCTGGCTGCGCGAGCGCCAGCTCGCGGTGCTGCGGCGTCAGCCGGCGGAGGGCGGTGGAAGCGCCTCGCCCGCGAGCCACGAGGCTCCGCGCTTGTAAAGCGCTTCCGTGGCGGGACCTTTGAGGCCCGGCATGTCGGTCTTCACCTTGAAGCCGAGCCCGGACTGCAGATAGGCGAGGTGCTTGTAGCCCTCAGGAAAACGCGCGAGCAGGTCGGGATCGAGCGCTACTCTGGCGCCCGGATCGACCGGATCGAGGCGGTCCTTCTCGTAGGTCGGCTGGCGCAGCACGATGCCCCAGCGGCCATCACTTTCCGAATGGCCGCGCTTCTCCAGGAAGTCGCAGAAGCGTCCCGTGCAGACCACGTCGCACAGGACGTCGTGGACGAGCGCGCGCTGCGAGATCGTCATCTTGGTCTGCGAGAACGCGCGGTTGCCGTTGAGGTCGATCGACATGCCGCCGAGGAAGTGGAGAATGTTGACGCCCTTCTCGAACCCTTCGCGGCTGACGCGGATGAACTCGTCCGCCGGTCCCTGGAACCAGGTCGCCATCATCCACCCGTCCCTGTGCCAGACGGCGCGGAAGCGCTCCCAGTCGCCGGCGTCGCGCCACACCGCCCAGTTCTGGATGAGGTCGCGGATGGCGAGACGGTCGAGAAGGTCGTCGGTCATTTCTTTCCTCCGCTCGTTCGCCGGGGACGGCCTCACTGCAACCGAAACCGTCCTTGCAGGTTTCCTGCCTGCCTGAAGGATGAATACGAGCGCAAGGTCGACGGGTGGATTCAAGGCGCGCGAACGGTGCGGACCAAGACCTGGAGGCGCCAGACGCCGCCCGCACGGCCGGTCTTGCATACGTCTCCGACGAGGAGCCCGGAATCCGCCGCAGGCAACGCGGCAAGGGCTTCTCCTACATCGGGCCGAGCAGAGCGAAGCTCGCCGCGAAGCCGGCCCTGAAGCGCATTCGCTCGCTCGCCGTGCCGCCCGCCTGGTCGGACGTATGGATCTGTCCCGAGCCGAACGGGCATATCCAGGCCACGGGTCGCGACGCCAGGGGCAGGAAGCAATACATCTATCACCCGGGCTGGCGCGAGGTGCGCGACAGCACGAAGTTCGAGCACATGCTGGAATTCGCGCGCCTGCTGCCGCGCATTCGCAAGCGCGTCGAGAAAGACATGCGGCGCCGCCGCCTGGTGCGCGAGAAGGTGCTCGCGACCGTCGTCCACCTCCTGGAGACTACACTCATCCGCGTCGGAAATCTGGACTACGCCGAGCAGAACAAGAGCTACGGGCTCACCACGCTGCGCGACCGCCACGCGGAGATCGACGGCAGCGAGTTGCGTTTCGAGTTCAAAGGGAAGAGCGGCGCGACCTGGAAGCTGCGCATGAAGGACCGGCGCATCGCCCGGCTCGTGAAGCAATGCCAGGACATACCGGGACAGCACCTCTTCCAGTATTTCGACGAGAACGGCGACCGCCAGCCGGTCACCTCCACCGAGGTGAACGCCTATCTTCGCGAGATCAGCGGCGCTGACGTGACCGCAAAGGATTTTCGAACGTGGGCGGGCACGGTGCTCGCCGCGGCGGCGCTGGTCGAGCTCGAAGACTTCGAGACCGACGCGCGGGCGAAGCACAACGTAAACGCGGCGGTCAAAAAGGTCGCGGCGCGTCTCGGCAACACGCCGGCCATCTGCCGCAAGTGCTACGTCCATCCCGACCTACTCGAGTGCTATCTCGAAGGCCGGCTATCCGACGGACTCGGACTGTCGAAGCGGGCCGTGCTCGGCGAGGACCTGCCTGCAATCGAAGCGGCGGTCCTTCGCCTTCTCCGGCGGCGGCTGCAGGAGCGGGCCAAGGCCCGCCGGCGCGGGCGGGCACCGCGCCGCCTCACACTTTCCCAAGCGCTTCGAGAATCCGCAACGGCGTGATCGGCTGCGCCGTCACCTCCGCGCCGAGCGGCCTCAGCGCGTCGTTCACCGCATTCATGATCGCGGCGGGCGCGCCGCCGGTGCCGGCCTCGCCCGCGCCCTTGGCGCCGAGCACGGATGTGGATGTCGGCGTCTCCACATGCGCGACGTCGATGTCGGGCATCTCCGCCGCCATCGGCACGAGGTAGTCGGCCATCGTCGCGTTGAGGAGCTGGCCGTCGGCGTCGTAGATGCAGTGCTCGTAGAGCGCGCCGCCGATCCCCTGCACCACGCCGCCGCGCATCTGCTCGTCGACGAGCTGCGGATTGATGACGCGCCCGCAATCCTCCACCACCCAGTGCTTCAGGAGCTTCACCTCGCCTGTCTCCACGTCGACCTCCAGATACGAGGCCTGCGCGCCGTTGGTGAAGACGAAGGGATAGTCGGTGACGCGGTAGTGGCGCGTGGCGACCAATTCAGGCTTGAGGTCAGGCGGCAGCTCGTTGCCGCGGTAGTAGATCTGCCGCGCCAGGTCGGCGAGCGTCACGCGCTCCTGTCCGCCCTCCGCGTCCACGACGACGCCGTCGAGGATGTCGAGCTTGGCCGCCTCGGACTGCAGGATGACCGCCGCGGCGTCGAGCACCTGCGCGCGCAGCGCCTCGCCGGCAAGCAGCGCCGCCTCGCCGCCGATCCCCGCGCCGCGCGACGCCCACGTGCCGCCGCCATAGGGGGTGGTGTCGGTGTCGCCGGTGGTGACGCGCACGCGCTCCAGCGGCACGCCCATCGCCGTCGCCACGATCTGCGCCAGGATCGCCTCCGTGCCCTGCCCCTGCTCCGTGACGCTCGAGGCGACATGCACGGCGCCCGATGCGTCGAGGCGCACGGTGGCGCCGTCCTGCGAGGCGATCGGCGCGCCGCCCACGCCGTAGAACATCGGGCTCGGATTCGTGACCTCGACGAACGAGGAAAGCCCGATGCCGCGATGGATGCCCTCTTCGCGCAGCCGTTTCTGCTCGGCGCGCAGGCCCTCGTAGTCCATCAGCTTCAGGAGCTTGTCGAGGCAGGCGTGATGCGACAGCTCGTTGAAGCGCATTCCCGTGGCTGACGTCGTCGGATAGGCGTCGTCGGGGATGAGGTTGAGGCGGCGGAGCTCCGCCGGGTCGCGGCCCGTCGCGGCGGCGGCAACGTCGACCATGCCCTCCATCACCGCGACGGCGATCGGATGGCCGACCGCGCGGTACTGGCACATCGGCGTCTTGTTCTGGAACACGACACGCCCGCGCGCCTTGTAGGCCGGCAGCACGTAAGGCGCGCCGGTGAGGTTCAGCACTTGGTTGGCCTCGATCGCCGAAGTGCGCGGATAGACGCTGTAGGGGCCGATCCCCGTCAGGTCGTCCATCTCGAAGGCGGCGATCCTGCCGTCGGGCGACACCGCGATCTTCGCAGTGACGCGATGGTCGCGCGCGTGGATGTCGGACTGGAAGCTCTCGAACCGGTCGGCGACGAACTTGACGGGGCGCTTCAGCAGCATCGCCGCGGCGGCCGCCGCGACCTCGTCGCCGTAGGTGTGCACCTTGATGCCGAAGGCGCCGCCGACATCGCCTGCCACGACGCGCACGTTGCCTTCCGGCAGGCCGAGATGCCTGGCGTAGATGACCTGCATCATGTGCGGCGCCTGGCCGGAATAGTGCACCGTCAGCCGGCTCTCCGAAGGGTCGTAGGCGGTAAGCGTGCAGCGCGGCTCCAACGTGACGCCGGTGTGGCGGCCGAAGCGGAACGTGCGCTCCACGACTGTCGCGTCGGGCGCGGCGAAGGCGGCGCCGGCGTCGCCCTGCTCCACCAGCCGCTCCCAAGCGAGGTTGGAATCGTACGCCGCATGGATCACCGGCTCGCCCGGCTCCAGCGCCCGCTCCATGTCGGCGGCGACGGGAAGCGGCTCGTAGTCCACGTCGATCAGCGCCGCGGCGTCCTCCGCCTCCGCGCGTGTCGATGCGAGCACCATCGCCACCGGCTCGCCCTGCCAGCGCGCCACGTCGACGGCAACCGCCGGCTGCGGCGGCGAGCGCAGGCCCTTCAGATGCGTCAGCACGCCGACCCACGGCTCGATGTGCTTCACCAGCTCCGCGCCTGTGTAGACCGCGACGACGCCCGGCGCTTTCTGCGCCGCCTTTGCGTCGATCCTCGCGATGCGCGCATGCGCATGCGGCGAGCGGAGGAACGCCGCGTGCACCATGCGCGGCAGGGTGAGGTCGTCGACAAAACGCCCGCGTCCTTCCGTCAGCCGCCGCGCATTGGGGCGCGGCACGGTGCGCCCGATGTAGGAGTTCGGCCGGTCGAAGATGTGGAGAGCCTTCGTCATTCCAGCCTCACGCCGCGCGGTCCCCTGCTCGCGCCGCGGCGACGTCGGCGATGGCCTCGACGATCGCCTGGTAGCCGGTGCAGCGGCAGTAATTGCCGGAGATATGTTCGCGGATCGCCGCCCTGTCGGCGCTTCCGCCCCGCTCGATGTAGTCGAGCGCCGTGACGAGGAAGCCAGGCGTACAGTAGCCGCATTGCAGCGCGTTACGGGCGATGAAGGCCTCCTGCAGGTCACTGATCGCGCCGCTCTCGCTGAGGCCTTCGATCGTCTCCACGACTGTGCCGTCGGCCTGCACGGCGAGCATCAGGCAGCCGCGCACTGGCTCGCCCTCCACCCGCACGGTGCAGGCGCCGCACACGCCGTGCTCGCATCCGACATGCGAGCCGGTGAAGCCGAGGTCGCCACGCAGGAAGTCGACGAGGTTCAGCCGCACCGGAACGTCGCGCTCCACGTGCTCGCCGTTGACTGTGAGGCTGACGCGGCGGCTCTGCATCAGCCTGCTCCTCCGGCAAGGTCGGCGACGGCGCGCTTCAGCAGGACCTTTGCGAGATGCAGCTTCATTTCCGGCGGCGCATTGAGGTCGCCGTGCGGGGCGAGCGTGCTGTCGAGCGCCGCCGCGGCGCGTTCGCAAGCCTCTGAGCCAGGCGCGAGTCCGGCGATGGCGGCTTCTGCCGTGACCGCGCGGAAGGGGCGGTCGGTCACTCCGAAGAGCACGATGCGGGCATCCTCGATCTCGGCTTCGGCGGAGGAGGTGAGCGCGAGCCCGGCCATCGCATAGTCGCCGTGCCGCCTGGCCATCTCGCGGAAGGCATGCCGGCGCCCCGCCTGCTTGGGAATCTCCACGGCAACGACCATCTCATCCGCGGCAAGCGCGGTCTCGTAGACGCCGAGGAAGAAGTCGCCGGCGGCGATGCGGCGCTCCGCTTTGGCCGAGCGCGCGACGATCGTGGCGTCGAGCGCGACCATGCAGGCGGGCAGCTCCGCCGCGGGGTCGGCAAGCGCGAGGCTGCCTCCGAGCGTGCCGCGCGTCCTGATCGCCCGGTGGGCGATGTGCGGCATCACCTGATGGATCAACGGGACTTCGCGGGCCACGAGCTCCGAATGCTCCAGCGCGGCGTGCCGCACGAGCGCGCCAATGCGCACGTGGTCTCCGGCGTCCTCGATCCCGTCGAGATCGGGAACGCGGTTGATGTCGATAAGGAGCGGCGGCGCGGCGACGCGGAAGTTCAGCATCGGCATCAGGCTCTGCCCGCCCGCCAGGAGCCGCGCGTCGGGTCCGCCCGCCGACAGCGCGGCAAGGGCCGCGTCAAGCGTCTCCGGACGGTCATAGGCGAAGTCCGGCGCCTTCATCCCCCCCTCGGTCTCTTGTTCGGGCTCCGGCGGGCCGGCCTGCCGCTCCCCTCTTGACCGCTACTATCGTTCGTCCGGACGGGCCTTGGCAAGGCACGGCCGCGGGATGCTCTCTCAAAGTTGTCCGTCTTCCCGTTGCGACGGCCAGAGCCGCGGAACATGATGGCCCGCGATCGATGCCGACGAGGGACCATATGCTGAAAGCAGCAGCGGCCGCCGTGCTCTCCCTCCTGCTCGTCTCATCGGAGGCCCGGGCGCAGGAAGCCGTCGACCTGGAGCTGGTGCTCCTGGCGGACGCATCGCGCTCCATCGACGACCGTGAGATCGCCTTCCAGCGCCAGGGCTATGCCGCGGCGATCACGCACCCCGAGGTGCTGAGCGCCATTGCGTCGGGCTTCGACGGGCGCATCGCAGTCACCTACGTGGAATGGGGCAGCGCCGCCTCGCAGGGGGTCGTGGTCCCCTGGACGATCATCGATGGCGCAGAAGCTGCCGAAGCTTTCGCGGAGGCGCTTGTCGCGACGCCACGCATGGCCTTCGGCCGCAACGCCATCGGCTCGGCCATCGAGATGGCGCAATCCTTGATCGAATCCAACGATGTCGACGGCCACCGCAAGGTGATCGATATTTCCGCCGACAGCGCCAACAGTTACGGCGGCACGCCGCTCGAAACGGCCCGCGCCAATGCGATCGCCGCCGGGATCACCATCAACGGGCTGGCGGTCCTCTGCCGGAACTGCAGCGGCCGCCCCTCCTACTATGACCTCGAGGCTGCCTTCGCCGCCCGGATCATCGGCGGGCCGGGGAGCTTCGTCGTCACCGTCGATTCCGAGGCGAGCTTCCCAGAAGCGGTCCGCCGAAAGCTGGTCCTGGAGATCGCCTGGCGCGGCCCGGCCGTCGGGCCCGCCGGCTGAGCCGGAGCCATGCCGGGAGCCGCACCTGGCGGCAGTCGTGTGAGCAACCGCACGGGGCGTTTTGAGGCATCTCCGCTGCGAGCGGCGGAACTGTCTATTTGACATCTTGAAGCCCGCACCGCGATAATCCGTGCAAACGTTCGCGGGGCACAGTCCCGCAGGGCATGAACTGCGCGGTCGTCAAGAGCCGCGCACATGAGGGAGGAAGGAACATGCGAAAGACGACGCGAGTTGCGGCACTGGCTGCCGCTACGGCATTCGCCTGGGTCGGCGCAACGGCCGGCTCGGTGGCGCAGGAGCCGATCAAGATCGGATTCTCGATGGCACTGACCGGCGGGCTTGCCGGCGCGGGAAAGGCCGCGCTGCTCGGTATGGAGATCTGGCGCGACGACATCAACGAGGCGGGCGGGCTGCTCGGGCGGCCGGTCGAGTTCGTCTATTATGACGATCAGACCAACCCGTCGACGGTGCCGGGCATCTACTCCAAGCTGATCGACGACGACCAGGTCGACCTTGTCGTGTCCGGCTACGGCTCGAATCTGATCGCGCCGGCGATGCCCATCGTCATGCGCAAGCAGATGGCCTTCGTCACGCTGTTCGGCCTCGATACCAACGCGCAGTTCAACTACGACCGCTACTTCCAGATCATGCCGGCGGGCGCGCCCGACCCGGCGAGGAACTGGGCGCAGGGCTTCATCGATCTCATGCTTGAGAATGACCTGAAGACGATCGCCATCGTCGGCGCCGACGCGGAGTTCTCCAAGAACGCCATGCACGGCGCCCGCGAGGACGCCAAGGCGGCCGGGCTGGAGATCGTCTACGACCAGACGTACAAGCCCGATACGACCGATTACACGCCGATCGTCCGCGCCATCCAGGCGACCAACCCGGATGCGGTCTACGTCGGCTCCTATCCGCCCGACACGGTCGGCATGATCCGCGCGGCCAACGAGCTTGACCTGCAGACCAAGCTTTTCGGCGGAGGCATGGTCGGCACCCAGTATGCCTCGATCCAGACCAGCCTCGGCTCGATGCTGAACGGCATCGTCAACTACGACTTCTGGGTGCCGGAGCCGACGCTCGACTTCCCGGGCATCGAGGAGTTCCTGGCCAAGTACGAGGAGCGGGCCGCCGGCGGGGACGTCGATCCGCTCGGTCACTACCTGCCGCCTTTCGCCTATGCTTATCTCCAGGTACTCGGCCAGGCCGTGGAAGGGGTGGGCGAGATCGACCAGGAGAAGATCGCCGCCTACTTGCGCGACAACACGTTCGAGACGGTCGTCGGCGACGTGAAGTTCGGCGAGAGGGGAGAATGGGCGACGCCGCGTGTCCTGCAGGTGCAGTTCCAGGACGTGGAGGATAACAACCTCGACCAGTTCCGCACCGCCGGCAAGCGCGTCGTCATCAAGCCGGACGAGTGGACTTCGGGCGAGCTGATCTTCCCCTACACGGCTGCCAAGGAATGAGGGGCGACCGAGACCGTTAGACCGGGCAGCGGACCCTCAGGGCCGTGATATTCACGCCTGAACTGTTCGCCAACGCGATCGTCGCGGGCCTGCTGCTCGGCGGGTTCTACGCGGCGGTCGCGCTCGGCCTGTCGATCGCCTTCGGCCAGCTCGACATCGTCAACATCGCGCATCCGTCCTTCGTCGTGGTCGGTGCGTACACGGCCTACATCGTCAACAGCGCCTGGGGCGTCGATCCGATTCTGGTCGGGCTGCTCGTTTCGCCCATCTTCTTCTTCGCTGGGGCCGCAATCTACCGCGTCTACTTCCAGAGCTTCGAGCGGACCGGCCAGGAATCGCTGCGCGGCCTGGTCTTCTTCTTCGGCCTTATGTTCATCATCGAGGTCCTCCTGATCCTCGCCTACGGCGTCGACTACCGCTTCGTCACGGCGCCTTACATCGGAGTGAACGCGAAGATCGGGCCGATCGACCTGCCGCTGCGCATGGTCGTTCCGTTCCTGGTGGCGCTCGCCATGACCGCGGCCGTGATCCTTTTTCTTTCCAACACCTTCGTCGGCAGGGCGATCAAGGCGGTGGCCCAGGACCGTCTGGCGCTGCAGCTGATGGGCGCGAACCCCATAAAGATCAAGCAATACGCCTTCGGTCTCGGCATCGCCACGGCAGCGATCGCCGGGCCGCTTCTCATCATCATCGGTCCGGTCGAGCCCTCCATCGGACGCATATTCATCGGCAGGGTGTTCGCCATTGTGGTGCTCGGCGGCATGGGGTCGATCTCCGGCACCCTGATCGCCGCGCTGATCCTCGGGGTAGCCGAGAGCCTCGTCGCGACGTTCTACGGACCGACCTGGGCGAACGCGGTCGCCTTCACCATTCTCCTCATCACCCTGGCGGTCCGCCCGCAGGGTCTGTTCGGCCGCGCATGAGCCGGGACATCGCCTTCTGGGCTTCGCTCGCCGTGGTGCTCGCCGCCGGGATGGCCTTCACGCAAGTTTACAACAACGAGTACTACTTCAACTTCGCCTACGTGGTCTTGCAGGCGACGGTCATGGCGATAGCCTGGAACATCCTCGGCGGCTTCACGGGTTACGTGAATTTCGGCAGCGCCGGCTTCTTCGCCGTCGGCGCCTACATCTCCGTGTTCCTGCACAAGCTGATCGCCGCCCCGCTGCCGGTGCTGATCGTCGCGGGCGGCGTCGTCTGCGGGCTGATCGGACTTGCGATCGGGCTGCTCACGCTGAGGCTGCGCGGCGTCTACTTCGCGATTGCCACGCTGGCGGTGGCTATCGTCGCCCATACGCTCGTCGACAATTGGGAATATGTCGGCGGCGCCGGCGGCGCCTACATCATCTCGCCGATGACCGTCTGGATATTCGACTCCTACGTCGAGTTCCTCTTCATGGTGATGCTCATCCTGGCGCTCATCGCCACGGCAGTGTCCCGCTACATGAACACCTCGAAGCTCGGCCGCGGTCTGGCGGCCATCCGCGAGGATGAGGTCGCCGCAGAGTGCGCGGGCGTGCCGACCCTGCGGCTCAAGCTGATCAGCTGCACGGTCATGGGCGTTCTCATGGGCTTCGCCGGTGCGCCTTATCCGTTCTACGCCACTTACATCGACCCGGCCTCCGCCTTCAGTCTCTTCGTCGCGGTCAATGCCATCGCCATGCCGATGATCGGCGGCACGCAGATGTGGATCGGTCCGATCGTCGGCGCGCTGCTTCTCGGTACGGCGCAGCAGGTCGCCACCGTGACCATTTCATCGGAGATCAACCTACTGATCGTCGGCTTGGCGCTCGTGTTCTTCATCACGCTGGCGCCGCGCGGGATAGTCGGGCTCGTTGCCGAGCTCTACGACCGCGTCAGGAAGTAGCATGGAGACACTGCTTCAGGTCGAGGGACTCTCCAAGAGCTTCGGCGGCTTCACCGCGCTGAGCGACGTGACGTTCACCGTGCGCCCGGGCGAGCGGCTCGGCCTGATCGGGCCGAACGGCTCGGGCAAGACCACGAGCATCAACTGCATCTCCGGCACGATCCTCAGCCATGGCGGCGACGTGATCTTCGAGGGGCGGCGCCTCAACGGGCTGGCGCCGCACCGCCGTGCCGCGCTCGGCGTCTCCCGCTCCTTCCAGATCCCGCGCCCGTTCCGCTCCATGTCCATCTACGAGAACCTGCGTGTGCCGCTCGAATACATCGCCATGCGCAAAGACCCGCACCTGAAGATGCGCGAGCGCGCCGGCGATATCCTGGAGCTCGTCGGCATGGCGCACCGCGCGAACGAGATTTCCGGCCGGCTTACGCAGGTCGACATGCGCAAGCTGGAGCTCGCCCGCGCGCTCGCCGCCGCGCCGCACCTCCTCATCGCCGACGAGGTGATGGCTGGGCTTTCGGGGTCCGAGGTGGACGAGATCCTTGCCATCCTGCGCCAGCTGAACCAGAGGGGCGTCGCCGTCGTCATGATCGAGCACATCATGCAGGCGGTGATGAGCTTCTGCGAACGCATCGTCTGTCTCGACGCCGGCCGCAAGATCGCCGACGGCATGCCGCAGGAGGTGGTGCGCAACCCCGAAGTGGAGAGGGCCTACCTTGGCGTGTAGCATCCTCGTTGAGGGCGTGGAGGCCGGATACGGCTCCGTCAGCGTGCTGCACGGCGTGTCGATCAGCGTCAAAGCGGGCGAGACGGTGGTGCTGCTGGGAGCCAACGGCAACGGCAAGTCGACGCTCATCAAATGCCTCACCGGCGTGGTGCGCCCGCGTGCCGGACGCGTGGTGCTGCAGGTCGACGGCGAGGAGATCGATCTCGTCGGGCGCACGCCGGAGCAGATCGTCAACCTCGGGATCGCGACAGTACCGGAGGGGCGCCGCCTCTTCCCCGCATTGACGGTGGAGGAGAACCTGCTGCTCGGCGCCTATCGCGGCGAGGCACGCAAGCACGCCGGCGCCAATCTCGACTTTGCGATGGAGGCGTTTCCCGTGCTGAAGGAGCGGCGGCGGCAGCTCGCCGGCAACATGAGCGGCGGCGAGCAGCAGATGCTGGCGCTCGCCCGCGCCATGATGGCCGAGCCGCGCATCCTCCTGATCGACGAGCCGTCCACCGGGCTGGCGCCGATCATGGTGAGCCGTACCATCGAGAAGATAAAGGAGCTGAAGGAGCGCCGCAGCCTCACGGTGCTGATGGCCGAGCAGAACTTCAACCAGGCCATCAAGGTCGCCGACCGCGGCTACGTCATCGTGCACGGCGAGATCGCCTTCACCGGCGACACCGCGGACGAGCTGAGGAACAGCGACATGATCCGCACGCTCTATCTCGGCGGCGGGAACTAGCCGGGTCCGCTTACCGCTCCTAAACCATTCCTGACCGGCTCGGCGGCGTCCGTGCGCATTTGAGGCATTCGCCGCCATGCTTGTTAACCGGCCTCTGCCACGTATGCGCGCGTCTCGACCGGGCCGGAAGCGGGCCGGTCGCCGGCCCCCTGATCAGCCCGGAGTTGGAGTGGTT
>CAZMJQ010000200.1:0-3839 GCA_964566475.1 uncultured Propylenella sp.
GTGAGCTCGCGGAAGCGGCGCATGCCGCCGGGGCTGTCGAAGAACCACCAGGGCGGCCCCAACCGCAGGCACGGATAGTGCCCGGCAAGCGGCGCCAGCTCGCGACCGTAGCTCGTCTCGTCGAGCGTGAAGAGGACGAGCGTGAAGTCCTTCTCGTTGCCGACCCGGTCGAGCAGCGGCTTCAGCGCGCGCACGTAATCGGTGCGGGTCGGGATGTCGGCGCCCATGTCGCGTCCGAAGCGGCGGTGGACCGTCTCGTTGTGATTGCGCATGGAGCCGGGATGGAGCTGCATGACCAGCCCGTCCTCGAGGCTCATCTTCGCCATCTCGGTCAGCATCTGGCCGCGGAAGAGGTCTGCGTCGCCGGCATCGAAGTCGCCGGAGAGGACGATGTCGAAAAGGTCCTCCGCATCGAACTCGTTGAGATCGGCCGTGCGTGCGGTGGCATGGCCGTGGTCGGTCGAGGTGGCTCCGAGGCTCTTGAAATGATCGCGCCGGTTCCGGTGCGCCTTGAGATAGCCCTCCCACGAGAGCGTGTCGCAGTCCGTGATCTCGCCGAGCTTCTCCACGTTGGCCCGGAAGCCCTCGAACTCCGGATCGACCACCGGGTCGGGCCGGTAGGCGGGCACGACGCGGCCGTCCCAGCCGGAATCGCGGACCGCCTGATGGTGCGGCAGCGGGTCGAGCGGGCTGTCGGTGGTGGCGATCACCTCGATGTTGAACTGCTTGTAGAGCGCGCGCGGGCGGAACTCCGGCGTCGCCAGCGCCTCGGTTATGCGGTCGAAATAGCGGTCGGCGGTGTCCGCCGAGAGGCGCTCGGTGAAGCCGAAGAGCGTCGCGAAGACATGGTCGAGCCACAGGCGCGTCGGCGTGCCGCGGAAGAGGTGGTAGTTCGCCGCGAAGAGCCGCCAGACCGCGCGCGGGTCGAACGCCGGCCCCTCCCCCTCCTTCGGCCGTACGCCGAGGTCCTCCAGCGCGATCCCCCGGCTGTAGAGCATGCGGAAGATGTAGTGGTCCGGCACGACGAAGAGCGTCGCCGGATCGGGGAACGGCGCGTCCTCCGCATACCAGCGCGGATCGGTGTGCCCGTGCGGCGAGACGATCGGCAGGTCGCGCACATGCTCGTAGAGCCGGCGGGCGATCGGGCGGACCGCCGCATCGGAGGGAAACAGCCTGTCGTCGTCGATGAGCGCCGGTGCTCGCTTCTCCACGCCTGCTCTCCTCGTAAGTGACCTTATCCGAGTGGGTAATATCATCGCGCTCGCGAGGCAAACCCGTCAGCGTCTACCACCGGAGCGCGCCGCGCAGACGCCTTCACCGCGCGCCGGCGGCGATGACGTTTCCGTCGGAGGCGAAGATGTGATGGGCGCTCCGCTCGAAGTCGAGGCCGACCCGCTCGCCGGACAGGGTACTGCGCTGTCCCGGGACTTCCACGACAATGGTCTGGCCGGAGGGAAGCGCCACGTAGAGAAACGTCTCGCCCCCCAGGTGCTCGGCGATCTGGACCTCGCCCGCAAGCAGCCCCTTGTCGGGATCGACGACATTCAGGTGCTCGGGACGGATGCCGATTGTCACGCTCTCGCCGACCGATGGTGCCGCGCCGTCGGCGGGCAGCGTCAGCGGAAGCCCCTCCTTGCCACGCAGCTCCAGCCTGCCGTCGGCGACGCCCACGACCTCGCCCTCCAGGAAGTTCATGCGCGGCGAGCCGATGAAGCCGGCAACGAACAGGTTGGCCGGGTTGTTGTAGAGGTCCAGCGGCGACCCGACCTGCTCGATGACGCCCGAGCGCAGCACCACGATGCGGTCCGCCAGCGTCATCGCCTCGACCTGGTCGTGGGTGACGAAGATCATCGTGACCCCAAGGCGCCGGTGCAGGCGGTTGATCTCCACCCGCATCTGCACGCGGAGCTCCGCGTCGAGGTTGGAGAGCGGCTCGTCGAACAGGAAGATGCGCGGCTCGCGCACGATGGCGCGGCCGATCGCCACGCGCTGGCGCTGGCCGCCGGAGAGCTGCCCCGGGCGCCGGTCGAGCAGCTGCTCGATCTGCAGGATCTCGGCCGCTTCCGTCACGCGGCGGGTGATCTCGGCCCGCGGCGCCCGTATCGTTTCCAGGCCGAACGACAGGTTCTTGCGCACCGTCATGTGGGGATAGAGCGCGTAGGACTGGAACACCATGGCGAGCCCGCGCTTGGCGGCGGGAACCTCGTTCACGTGCTCCCCGTCGATGAGGATGTCGCCGCCGGTGGTGGCTTCCAGGCCCGCGATCATCCTGAGCAGGGTCGACTTGCCGCAGCCCGACGGCCCGACGAACACGATGAACTCGCCGTCCTCGATTCTCAGGTCAACGCCGTGGATCACCTCGACGTGGCCGAAGCGCTTCTTCACGTCGCGGAGCTCGAGGCTTCCCATCAGGCGACCCTCTTCGCGGGCTCGGGCAGCCAGCTCTCGTAGAGCGGATGGTCGGGGCCGATCGGGAGGGTTACGGCCTCGCCTGTGCGGGCCGAATGATACGCCGCGGTGACGAGCTCCAGCGACGGCCGCGCGTCGGCAATCGAGACGGGCAGCGGCCCGCCTTCGGTCAGAGCCTTGTGGAGGCGGAGGAACTGGCCCGCGTTGCGCTCCGGCTCGAGCGGCACTTCGGCGATGGCGGCGTCTATCTGCTTCTGGCGCTCCGGGTCGGCCGCGGTGAACGTCCATGGCGTGGTGCCGGTATTGTAGGGGCTGCGGTTGCTCTCCGCCGTCAGGCCGTCGAAGCAGAAGCGCAGCCGCGACATGTCCTCCTCCGCGCCGAGCGTCACCGAGAGCGTGGCGAACGAGCCGTCCGCCATCTCAAGGACCGCGGCTGCGCAGTCCTCCGTCTCGATCGGATTCACCCGCGTCGCAGTGCGGGCGTAGACGCTGCGCGCCGGGCCGAGCACGTGGGTGAGGATGTCGTGATTGTGGATGGCGTGGGTGACGAGGCAGCCGCCCAGCTCCGTCTCCCACCTGCCGCGCCAGGGGTTGGCGTAATACGGCGGCAGGCGTCGCCAGTGCGTCTCTACCGTCGCCACGTAGGTCTTTCCCACAAGCCCCTTCTCGCGGAGATGAAGGAGCTGCGCGATGCCGTTTGCGAAGCGGTACTGGAAGATCGGGCAGAGGCGCTTGCCCGATTCCTTCTCGACCACGGCCAGCCGGTCGGCTTCCGCCAGGGAGCTGGCGAACGGCTTCTCGAGCACCACGTGCTTTCCCGCCCGCAGCGCCGCGTCCGCTTGCGCGAAATGCAGCGAGGAGGGGGTGCAGATGCTGACGACGTCGAGGTCCAGGCCGAGGAGCTCTTCGAAGCTCGTGACCGCGACCGCGACACTATACTCGCTCGCCGTCGCCGCCGCCCGCTCCGGATCGATATCGCAGATCGCGTCCACCGAATAGAGGGCGGGGAACTCCTGGTAGGCGGAGATGTGTCCGCATCCGACGCCGAGCCCCGCCACGCCGACCCTGAGCTGCCGCGTCATGTCAGGCTCCTCGTAGCCCGGATGGAGCGCCGCCGGCGCGTAATCCGGGACGGCGTTGCCGACCGCGGCTCCGCTCCCGCATTGCGCGCAGCCTGTCCTCGGGCCGGCCGAAGGCCGGACCCGGCGGCTCCATGCGGGCTACGCATTTCGATCTTCGTAGCCCGGATGGAGCGGCGAAGCCGCGTAGTCCGGGACGGCGTTGCCGACAGCGACTCCGCTCCCGCATTGCGCGCAGCCTGTCCTCGGGCCGGCCGAAGGCCGGACCCGGGGGCTCCATGCGGGCTACGCATTTCGATCTTCGTAGCCCGGATGGAGCGGCGAAGCCGCGTAGTCCGGGACGGCGTTGCC
>CAZMJQ010000201.1:0-18226 GCA_964566475.1 uncultured Propylenella sp.
GCGAAGCTGCCGACGACGCCGAGCGCGCCGGCATGCGCGTCGATGAGGCCGACGCCGACGCGGCTCGACGTGGTCAGACCGAGCGCCTCGGCGGCATCCGGCGTGAGCGGCCCGGCGGCGCGGCCGATCGGGCTGGCCTTCGCCGGGAGACGGCCGCGCTCGGGCATGTCCTCCATCCCCACGGTCGCGAAGAAGTCCCGCTGCCAGCCCGGCTCCTCATGCGCGAGATACGTCCACTTGCAGGTGAGCGTGCACTGCGAGCGGTCGAGCGAGCCGCAGCTCTTCCAAGTGAGAAAATCGGCGAGATCGAAGAAGTAGCCGGCCGCATCCCACGACCGCGGCAAGTTGCGCTTCAGCCACATCAGCTTCGGCGTTTCCATCTCCGGCGACATGACGCCGCCGACATAATCGAGCGCGCGGTGCCCGGTCGACGTGCACTCCTCCGCTTCCGCCAAGGCGCGGTGGTCGAGCCACACGATGGTGTCCCAGCGCGGCTCGCCGCTGCGCGAGACGCTGAGCTGCGCGCCCTCTGCGTCGCGCACCACCAGCGAGCACGTCGCATCGAAGCTGATCCCCGCGACGTCCGCCGCCGCGGCGCCCGACGCCGCGAGCGCGCCGCGAACCGCGGCGCAGACCGCCTGCCAGATCTGCTCGGAATCGTGCTCGGCGAAGTTCGCCTCCGGGCGGTTCATCTCGATCGGCGCTTCCGCCCGCCCCAGAAGCTTGCCCGTGCTGTCGAGAATTCCGGCGCGCGCGCTCGCCGTTCCGACGTCGACGGCCGCGACAAGCCCAGCCTTCACGACACATTTCCCACGGGAACCCGAAGGCCCAGATGATCGGGCAATCGACGCATGTCGTCAAAGATCAGGCGCGGCTCCAGCGCCTTCAGCGCATCCCTGTGCGCCGCGCGGCGCGCGTGGGTGCCGCCGGCGAACGCGAAGACCGTCATCCCCGCGCGCTGCGCCGCCTCTACGCCCGCCGGGCTGTCCTCGATCACCACGCAGGCAGCGGGGTGGGCGCCCATCGCTTCCGCCGCATGCAGGAAGAGATCGGGCGCCGGCTTGCCGCGCGCGACCATCGCCGCACTGAAGATGTTGGGCTCGAAGCGCGCCCGCAACCCGGTGACATCGAGCGAGAGGAGCACACGGTCCAGCCCGCTCGAGGAGGCAACGCATCGGGGCAGGTCGATCGCATCGAGCGCCGCGGCGATGCCCGGCATCGCCTTCAGCTCGCGCCTGAACGAATCGTGCAGGCGCACGCGCATCCGCTCCAGCGCGGAATGCGTGAGATCGACTCCGTGCGTCTCGCTGAGAAGGCTCGTGATCGATGCGAGGTCCTTGCCGAGGAAGCGCTCGTAGCCGCTCTCGTCGGGGATCGTCAGGCCCGCCTCGGCGATCCCCTCCAGGAGCACACGCATGGCCAGAGGCTCGCTGTCGACCAGCACGCCGTCGCAGTCGAATATCAGAACCTTGGGCTCAATCGCAGCTCGGGACATACGGCGGCCACGCGCGGATCAGAAAGGTCGGGCACCTACCAGCACGTATATCCGCCATCCGCAAGAACGATGGCGCCGGTCATCAGGCTCGCGGCGTCGGAGGCGAGGAAGTGCACGACCGACGCGACCTCGTCCGGCTGCCCGACGCGCCCCATCGGCGTCATCTCGAGCCACGTCTTGTACATCTCCGGATTGTCCTTGATGCCGAACGCGGTGAGCGGCGTCTCGATGTAGGTCGGCGCCACGGCGTTCACCCGGACGCCGCGCTTCCCCCACTCCGCGGCAAGCGAGCGCGTGAGGTGGTGCACCGCCGCCTTCGAGGCATTGTAGAAGGACTGCGGCTGCGGCTTGTTGACGATGAAGCCGGACATGGAGCCGATGTTGACAATGGAGCCGCTGCCCTTCTCCAGCATCTGCCGGCCGAACGCCCGGCAGCACCAGAAGAGCCCGTCGAGGTTGACGTCCATGTGCAGGCGCCAGTGCTCGTCGGTCGTGTCTTCGGCGCGCACGTCGCTCTTCGCGACGCCTGCATTGTTGACGAGGATGTCGGCAGCGCCGTGCTCGCGCGCGATCTCCGCGGCGACGGCATCCACCGCGGACGAGCTCGTGACGTCGAGCACGACGCCCGATGCGGTCACGCCGGCCTGCTTCAGCTCCGCGATGCAGGCATCGATCCGCTCCGGACGAAGCTCCGCGACGACGACCTTCGCGCCGGCTTCCCCAAGCGCGTGGGCGCACGCGGCGCCGATTCCCTGTCCGCCGCCCGTTACGACGGCGACGCGTCCGTCCAGCCTGAGCTTCTCCAGGTACATAACGTCAACCCAATGCTGCGCCGTCGGCGCCGAAGCGGTAGATGCGGTCGGGATTGGGCGTGAGGAAGACGCGCTCGCCGTGATTGAGCTCGAACTCGCCGCTGGCGCGCGCCGTCACCGTCCCGACCGTATTGCTGTGGACGTGGATGAACGTGTCGGACCCCAGATGCTCCGCGACGCCCACCGTTCCGGGCCAGTCGCCGGCGGTTCTCGATATCTCGAAATGCTCCGGCCGGACTCCGATCGAGGCAGCGCCCCGCTTTTCGGCCTCGCCGCCCTTCACGAAGTTCATCTTCGGCGACCCGATGAAGCCGGCGACGAAGAGGTTGGCGGGGCTGCGATAGAGCTCCAGCGGCGAGCCGACCTGCTCCACCAGGCCGTTGTTCAGGACGACGATCTTGTCGGCCATGGTCATCGCCTCCACCTGGTCGTGCGTGACGTAGATCATCGTGGTCTTCAGCTCCTGGTGCAGCTCGGATATTTCCAGGCGCATGTTGACGCGGAGCGCCGCGTCGAGGTTCGACAGCGGCTCGTCGAACAGGAAGGCCTTCGGCTGGCGCACGATGGCGCGGCCGATGGCGACGCGCTGCCGCTGGCCGCCGGAGAGCTGCCGCGGCTTGCGGTCGAGGTAGTCGGTGAGGTTGAGGATGCGAGCGGCGTCGCGCACCTTGCGGTCCGTCTCGGCTTTGTCCACGTTCGCCATCTTGAGCGGGAACGCGATGTTCCCGTAGACGCTCATGTGCGGATAGAGCGCGTAGGACTGGAAGACCATCGAGAGCTGGCGCTTGGCCGGCGGCTGATCGGTCACGTCCGCGCCGTCGATCATGATCGTGCCGCCACTCACGTCCTCCAGCCCGGCGATCAGGCGTAGCAGGGTGGACTTGCCACAGCCGGACGGCCCGACGAAGACGACGAACTCGCCGTCTGCGATCTCCAGCTCGATCTCGGGGATGATCGTCGCCGCGCCGAAGGACTTGGAGACTTTCTTCAGGCTTATGCTTCCCATGGCGTTCCCCGTGCCGAGCCGATCACTTGACCGCTCCGAAGGTTAGGCCACGCACCAGCTGCCGCTGCGAGAACCACCCGATCACCAGGATCGGTGCGATCGCGAGCGTCGAGGCGGCCGAGAGCTTGGCCCAGAACAGCCCTTCCGGGCTCGAGTATGAGGCGATGAAGGCGGTGAGCGGCGCGGCGCGCGCGGCCGTCAGGTTGAGCGTCCAGAACGCCTCGTTCCACGCAAGGATGATGTTGAGGAGCAGCGTGGACGCGATGCCGGGGACCGCCATCGGCGTCAGCACGTAGACGATCTCCTTGGAGAGCGATGCCCCGTCCATGCGCGCCGCCTCCAGGATGTCGCCCGGTATCTCCTTGAAGTACGTGTAGAGCATCCACACGATGATCGGCAGGTTGATCATGGTGAGAACGATCATGAGGCCGATTCGCGTGTCGAGCAGCCCCCAGTCGCGGAAGATCAGGTAGATCGGCACCAGCACGCCGACGGCCGGCAGCATCTTGGTGGAGAGCATCCACATCAGCACGTGCTTGGTGCGCGGCGTCGGGGAGAACGCCATGGCCCACGCGGCGGGGATGGCGATCAGTAGGCCGATGGTGGTGGAGCCGAACGACAGGACCACCGAGTTCATGAAGTGCTTGAAGTAATCGGAGCGCGCCTGCACCTCCAGATAGTTCTCCACTGTCCAGTCGAAGAACAGGAAGGTCGGCGGCGTCAGGATGGCGGCGCCTTCCGTCTTGAAGCTCGTCAGGAACGTCCACAGGATCGGGAAGAAGATGAGGAAGCCCAGCAGCCATCCGATGATGGTGAAGCCGATGCGGCGGCGGATGGAGACGGCGCGGGCCATCGTCAGGCGTCCAGGTTCTTGCCGATCATCCGCATCAGGAAGATGGCGACGATGTTGGCGAGGATCACGGCGATGATGCCGCCGGCGGAAGCGCTGCCGACATCGAACTGCAGGAGCGCCTGGATGTAGACGAGGTAGGCGATATTGGTGCTCTGATAGCCCGGCCCGCCGCTCGTCGTGACCAGGATCTCGGCAAAGACCGAAAGCAGGAAGATCGTCTCGATAAGGATGACGACGGTGATAGCGCGGGCGAGGTGCGGCAGGATGATATAGATGAAGAGCGAGGGGAAGCGCGCGCCGTCCATTCCCGCCGCTTCCTTCTGCTCTTCGTCGAGCGACTGCAGCGCAGTCAGAAGGATGAGCGTCGCGAACGGCAGCCACTGCCAGGCGACGATGAAGATGATCGAGAGCAGAGGGAGCTGCGCGAACCAGTCGACCGGCTGGAATCCGAAGGTCCGTGCGATCCAGGCGAACAGGCCGTTCACCGGGTGCATCAGCATGTTCTTCCACACGAGCGCCGAGACGGTGGGCATGACGAAGAACGGCGCGATCACCATAAGCCGAACGATGCCCTGGCCCCAGAAGGGCTGATCGAGGACGAGCGCCAGCCCGGTGCCGCCGACGACGGTGATGAGAAGAACGCCGCCGACGAGCAGAAGCGTGTTGCCTAGCGCTTCGGTGAAGGCCGGGTCGGTGATGAAGAAGCGGTAGTTGAAGAAGCCCGTCCACTCCTCCATCCCCGGCATGAGGAGGTTGTAGCGCAGGAACGAGAAGTAGAGCGTCATCGCCAGCGGCACGACCATCCACCCCAGGAGGAGCAGCACGGCGGGCGCCATCATCAGTCGCGCGGCGTGGCGTGTGTGGAGCGTGGCCATTGGGGATGATCCAGCCTGGTGGCGGCGCGAAGGCGGCCGGGGATCGAAAGCGGGCCGCCGCGCTGCTTGCTACGCCAGCGCGGCGGCCCCGGGAGGATCAGTTGATATAGCCGCCCTTCATCATCTCGCGCGTGGCGATCTGCTGGGCGTTCTGCAGGGCCTGATCGACGCTGGCCTGTCCGGCGAGCGCGGCGGAGAACTGCTGCCCGACGGCGGTGCCGATCCCCTGAAACTCGGGAATGGCTACGAACTGCACGCCGGTGTAGGGCACCGGATCGACGGTCGGGCTGGTCGGATCGGCCGCGTTGATGGACTGCAGCGTCATCTCCGCGAACGGCGCCGCTTCCTGGTATTCCGGATTCTCGTAGAGCGACGTACGCGTGCCGGGAGGGACGTTGGCCCATCCCTCGTTCTCGGCGACGAGGTTCAGGTAATCCTTGCTGGTCGCCCAGGCGATAAACTCGCGCGCCGCGTCGGCCTTCTGCGTTCCGGCCGGGACCGCAAGCGACCACGCCCACAGCCAGTTGCCGCGCTTGCCGAGGCCCTTGTCCGGCGCCAGCGCGAAGCCGACCTGCTCGGCCACCTGCGACTCGGCGGGGTTGGTCACGAACGAGGCAGCGACCGTCGCGTCGATCCACATGCCGCACTTGCCCGACTGGAAGAGGGCGAGGTTCTCATTGAAGCCGTTCGAAGACGCTCCCGGAGGGCCGGCGTCGTTCATCAGGTCGATGTAGAAGGTCAGTGCGTCCTTCCACGCCGGCTGATCGAACTGCGGCTGCCATTCCTCGTCGAACCAGCGTGCGCCGAAGGAGTTTGCCATGGCCGTCAGGAAGGCCATGTTCTCGCCCCACCCGGCCTTGCCGCGCAGGCAGATGCCGTAGATCTCGTTGTCCTTGTCGGTGATCTTGCGAGCGGCCTCGGCGACGAAATCCCAGGTCGGCGCGTCCGGCATCTCCAGGCCCGCCTCCTCGAAGAGGTCGCGGCGGTACATGACCATCGAGCTCTCGCCATAGAAGGGCGCGGCATAGAGCTGCCCGTCCAAGGAAAGGCCGTCACGGATGGCCGGCAGCAGGTCGTCGACGTCGTATTCGGCGCCGAACTCGAGCGGCAGCAGCCAGTCCTGCTTGGCCCAGATCGGCACTTCGTAGGTGCCGATCGTCATCACGTCGTACTGGCCGCCCTTGGTCGCGATGTCCGTCGTCACGCGCTGCCTCAGCACATTCTCCTCGAGCGTCACCCACTCCAGCTGGATGTCCGGATGCTTGGCCGTGAAGTCGTTCGTCAGCTTCTGCATGCGGATCATGTCGCCGTTGTTCACGGTGGCGATGGTCAGCGTGGTCTGCGCCTGCGCAATTCCGGCGAGCGCGAGCGCCGAGCAGGTGGCAAGTGACAGCAATTTCAGGGATCGATGGCTCATGGCTTCCTCCTGTCCCATAGTGAGCATTTATTCGTTATCCGAGCAAATACCCGCTCGGGCAAGATCGAGTCAAGAGGGTTTCGTCGCTGCAGCGCACGCGCATGCCGAGCGCGCTTCGGGGAACGGGGTGTGGCTCGTGAAGCGCCGGTCAGGCGCGGGCGAGGAGCGCCTCGGCGGTCGCCTCGTCGGTGATCAGCCCGTTGACCAGCCGGCGGTTCACCGCCGCAAGGATGCCCTTGAGCTTCCGCTCGCCCATGGCACTGGCGATGACCAGCGAGCGCTCACGCGAGGGAATGGGCGCGCTCGCAACGCGTTCGTTGATGACGCCTTCGATCAGCCGGCCCTCGCGATCGAACGTCCAGCCGACGATCTCGCCGACGGCGCCCGCCTTCTGCAGCGCCTTGAGCTCCGCTTTGGAGATGAACCCGTCCTCGTAAAGCGGCGCCTCGGGGCCGAGATCCCCGATGCCGACGAAGGTGACGTCCGCCTCCCCGGCCAGCTTCAGCGTCGAGTGGATCATCGCCTGCTGGTGCAGAAGCTCGCGCTCCTCCGGCGACGAGGCGATGACTGGCAGCGGCATGGGGAAGAGCCGCGCTTTCACGGCGTCCGCCATCCCGAAGATCACGTTGTAGTAGGAAGCCGAGCCGTCCGGAGCGATGTTGCCGGTCAGCGAGACGATGCGGTGCTGCGGGCATTCCATGGGCGGAAGCTGCTCGATCGTCGCCTTCAGCGTACGCCCTGTACCCACCGCCATGACGATCGGCTGCAGCGAGCGAAGCCGCCGTTCCATCTCCGCCGCCGCCGCCTGCGCCACCCCGATCGTGGTTGAGGTGGAGCCCGGATCGCTCGGCACCACTTCGGCCAGGTCGAGAGCGAAGCGCGCGCGGAGCCGTGCCGCGATGTCGAGGCATCGCGCAATCGGATGGTCGAGGCGGACCTTCACCAGACCCTCCGAGACGGCAAGCGAGACGAGCCGCTGCGCGGCTTGGCGGGAGATGCCGAGCTTGGCGGCGATCTCGTCTTGTGTGTTGCCGGCAACGTAGTAGAGCCAGCCCGCACGGGCAGCGTCGTCAAGCCGGCTGCTGCCGTTCTCCAGCCTCTTGCTCATGTCCCTCACGTACGCCGTTTTCCAAGAGGCCCGGCGGCGCTGCGAGCGTCGCTTGACGCCTGGGTCCCGCTATTGGAGCACAACGCGGCCGGCTGGGTGAGTCGCCGGAAGCGCAGAACCGGACTGCCGCGCGAGCCCTGCCTCAATATGCGAGCATTTTCGCCCGTCTTCAACAATTGCCCGGTTGTCGATCTCGTAAAAAGCTACGCCAGACGGAAATCCTGGCGTAGTGGTTTCATTCAAATCCGGTCGCACCGCTTCGGTACCTCAACGCGTGCCGAACCAACTCCCGGGCGGGAAACGTGGACTGCTACTCGTTCCCGCGAGTCAGGGCCCGTGATCTGCGTGCGAATCGCCTGCCGCCTGGTGCGGGACAAAGACGACCTCGCTTGCCGAGATGATCCTGCCGCCCGCCGCGAGGATCCGGTGGTCGTTCCCGTTCAGCGTCACCGCGACCTCGCACGGGCCGGCGGGCAGCGAGATGATGTGAAACCACAGGCCGTAGACCCGGGTGACCTTCTCTCCGTTTATGTAGAGATGCGCATGTCCCTCGCCGTCGCGAGGGAGGCCGCCCACATTTTCCGGCGTGAAGCGGAAGTTCGTCGTCTTGATGTGCAGGTTCCAGCCGTCCGCCGGGTCCGCCAGCACCTCGATGTCGACCGCCGGCACGGTGACATTCTCAGGCAGCACATGGACCTTGCCGGGCTTCTGAGCATCGATCGCCGTGTTGAGCGTCTGAGCCCGGGCGTCGCTCGCAAGCACCGGGAGGGCAAGCGCGGAGGCGAACGCGATCATCCGGACGATCATCCGCGCACCGTAGCCCTCGCGGACGTTGCCGCCAAGAGAGAAACGTTTGCCCACGGCGCTTCCCGAGTGCCAGGGGCGGTGCCGGCGGTCTATGTGTCAATGGCGCGGATCGCGTGCGGGATGGCGTCGAGGCCCCGCTGCCGCAGGAAGCCGTAGTTGTAGAAGCCGATGTCGGTGATGCCCGCATTCTGGAGATTGACTGCCGCGGCCACCAAAGCGTCGCGGCTCTCCAGGTCGGGAAATGCGGGACGGAGAACGCCGCGCAGTAGGCCATTACCGTTCACGCGCCGCTTCACGTCCCACGCGTCGGCCGCGATCCGCTCCGCGCTCGGCTCGTAGAAGCACGCCTCGATGGTCCCGGCCGCCCCGGCGAGCGCGGCGAGATCGCTCCCCTCGTACCAGGCGCCGCCTGTCGGCCGCTCGACCGAGGGGAGGACGGCAAGCGTACAGTCCGTCCGCACCGCCGCCCGTATCTCGCGCACCAGCCTCGTCACGACGTCGCATCGCCACCTGAGGAACGCGGAGAGCTCCGCGTCGCCTTCGACGTCCGCCAGCCAGATGGCGGCCGCCATGTCGTCAGGCAGATCGAAGTCGCTCGCAAGGTAGCTTTCGACGCCCGCGCGCACCCGCGCCTGCAGCACGGCGGCGTCGATTCCCGCGCTCCCGGCGCCGATGCGGCAGTGCTCGCAGAAGCAGAGGCCGAGCTGTGCGTCCAGCCACGCGTTCGGCCGGTCGAGCGCGAATTCATGGTGATAGCCATGCGCGAAGGGCAGGTAGCCCGGCGTCTCCAGCGACAGGCCCATCACCGGGTGGCGCTCGCTCACATCCTTGCAGAGCGCGACCGCATATTCCCGAACGGCCGTCGCCGCGGGGCAGAGGCTGTAGACGTAGGAATCGCCGAAGCAGTTCTTCACCGTCAGGTGCGGATAGGCTAAGCCGAGCCGCGTGTTGTGCAGGAGCACCAGCCACACGTTCACCGCCGCGCCGCCGTGGCTGCACAGCTCGCCAAGCACGTCTTGTTCCGCCACGAGAGGGTTGAGCACCGGCTTCACCTCGCCGTAGCGCACCTCGTCGAAGCGGAAATAGGCGGTGCCGTCCTCGGGGAAATAGACCTTGTTCTTCGCCCGCGGGCGGAGGAACTTCCCCGCGTGGTAAGCGCCGGCGTAGGTGATCGTGTTCAAGCCGAGGCCGGTGATCTCGTCGACGCTCGCCGCGACGCCAAGCTCGGCGATGTCCCAGGCGTAGGCGAAGATCGCGCGGTAGCTCATCGGGCTTTCCGGCGCGTCACGCCGGCTTGTAGGCGACGGCTTCGATCTCGACCTTGATGTCGATCATGAGGTTCGCCTCGAGCGTGGTGCGGGCCGGCGGCTCCGAAGGGAAGTAGCTGCCGTAGACCTTGTTGAACGCGGCGAAATCGGATGCGCTTTGCAGAATGACGAAGGTCTTCACCACGTCGGAGAGCGAGCAGCCGGCGAGCGCCAGCGCCGCCTTGACGTTCTCCAGCACCTGCGTGGTCTGCTCCTCGATGCCGCCTTCCACCACCTTCCCGTCGGCGCCGGTCGGGACCTGGCCGGAGACGTAGACGAGATCGCCGGCCCTGACCGCGGGCGACAGGGGGACGTGTGACTTCCCGAAGGTCTTCTTCATTCTCGTGGCTCCTGAATGGTTGTCCGTGAGGCTCTACTTGACAGCGCCGAGCGCCAGGCCGCGCACCAGGTAGCGCTGCAGCCAGGCGAATACGATCGCCACCGGCACGGTCGCCGCGAAGGCCGCGGCCATCACGTGGTGCCACTCGACCGTATAGCGGCCCGCCACCAGCGAGAACACCTGGATCGGCAGCGTGTAGCTGTCCTGCTGGCGCAGCATGGTGAGCGCGATGACGAATTCGTTCCACGAGTTGATGAAGGTGAAGATCGCCGTCACCGTGATCGCCGGCACCGCCAGCGGCAGGAAGATGCGCGCCAGCGTCTCCGCGCGGCTCGCGCCCTCCATCCACGCCGCCTCTTCCAGGTCGCGCGGGATGGTCGCGAAATAGCTCTGGAGCATCCACACCGAGAACGCGACGTTGAACGCCGCGTAGACGACGACGATGGAGTTGATGTTGTCGAGTAGCCCGAGCGCGACCACGAGACGGAAAAGCCCAAGGACGAGCACGATCGGCGACAGCATCTGGCTGATCAGCAGGAACTGACGGAAGAGCCCCTGCCCCGCGAAGCGGTAGCGCGAAAGCGCGTAAGCGGCGGGGATGGAGACGACGATCGCGCCGAGCGTCGCGGCGCCCGAAACGTAGAGCGAGTTCAGCAGCGCCCGGCCGAAATTCGTCGCCGCCCACATGCCCACGAAGTTGGAGAAGCGCAGCTCGCTCGGCCACCAGTCGGGGCGCAGCACCTCGGTCGCCGGCTTCAGCGCCGTGATGAGCATGACCGCATAGGGAAAGAGGATGACCACCACCAGCGGCGAGAGCACCAGCCAGGAGATGATCGTGCGCTTCAGCTTGCGGCTCATGTGCGCGCATCCTCGCGCATGGCGAGCCGCACGTAGAGGATGGTGAAGGCGAGCAGGATGGCGAACATGACGAGCGAGACGGCAGACGCCTCGCCGAGCTTCCCCCAGCGGAAGGCGAGCTTGTAGAGATAGGTGACGAGGATGTCGGTGGAGTTCGCCGGGCCCCCCTGCGTCATCGCCCAGATGATGGGGAACGAGTTGAAGACGTAGATGGTGTTCAGGACGAGCGCGATGTTGATGAAGGGCTTCATCAGCGGGAATGTGATGAAGCGGAACTGGCTCCAGCCGCTCGCTCCCTCGATCGCTGCCGCCTCGTAGAGGTCGTCGGGGATGGAGGCGAGACCGCCGAGGAAGATGGTCACCGTGAACGGGATCGTTGCCAGGATGCCGATGACGATCTGCATCGGGAAGGCGGTGTCCGCGGAGGCGAGCCACTGGATGTTGGTGTCGATGATCCCGAAGCCGCGCAGCGCCGAGTTGAGCATACCGCTCTCGCCATTGAGCGCCCAGCGCCACACGACGGCGGTCATGGTGAGCGATATCGCCCAGGGCAGCATGACGATGACGCGGGCGATGCCGCGCCCGTAGAAGTCCTGGTTGAGAATGAGCGCGACCGGCGCGGAGATGAGAAGCGCCCCGCCGACCACGCCGAGCGTCCAGATCAGCGTGCGCCAGGACGACGCGACGAAGTTCGGGTCGGCGGCGAGCGCGCGGAAGTTCTCGAATCCGGCGAAGCCCCGCAGCTGGCCGAAGCGGTTCACCTCGTGGGTGGCGATCTCCACCAGCTCCTTAAGCGGCCACAGGATGATGAAGGCCGCGAGCAGGAAGCTCGGAAGGATGAGAAGATAGGGATTGGCAAGCCGTCGGATGCTCATGGCGCCTGGTCAGGCGCCCCCGCGCCCGTGCCGAAGGGAATGGGGCGGCCGGAGGGCCGCCCCTGAAGGTCACCGCAGGATATCGTCGGCGCGCGAAGCGGCTTCCGAGAGCGCTGCCTCGGGCTCGGCCTCGCCGAGATAGATGCGCTGCAGAGCAGAAGACGTGATGTCCGCGATCTCCTCCCAGCCGGCGATCACCGGTGCGAAGCGCGCATCGGGAAGCAGGCTGGCGAAGACGTTGAGGTCGGGATCGTCGGCGAAATACGGATCCTCCGCCTCGGCAGTCGTCACCGGCAGGAAGCCCTCGTTCTTGGTGAACGTGATGCGCGGTTCCGCCTGAAAGATATAATCCAGGAACTGCCACGCAGCCTCCTTGTTCTCGGAGTTCTGGAACATGATGATGGAGTCGGTGACGCCGTAGGTGCCGCGGTCGCCGCCCGGGCCGGCGGGAATTGCCGCCACGCCATACTGCAGGTCCGGAGCCTCCTCCTTGATCTGGCTGGCGAGGAAGGGCGCGGTGATCATCATGCCGACCTTGCCCTGCTTGAAGAGGTTCTGCACGTCCTCGCGCGTGTTCGAGGTGACGCCCGGCTGCGTGAGGCCTTCGTCGAGCAGGCTCTTGTAGAGCGCCGCCGCTTCGAGGGCGGCCTGGCTGTCGAGGCCGGACGTGCCGTCCTCCTCGACGATCTCGCCGCCGTAGGACCAGAAGGCATAATAGAAGTAGACGTCCGTCTCGATCTCGTTGCCCTGCATGCCGTAGCCGTAGATATCGTCGCCGAGGGCGGAGATGGCTTCGGCGTCGGCCTTCAGCTCCTCCCAAGTTTCCGGCGGGCCATCCAGGCCGGCCTGCTCGAACAGGCTCTTGTTGTAGAACAGCGCGCGGGCCGAGGCCGCGATGGGCAGGCCGTAGGTCTGGTCGTTCATCACCGACGGCGACAGGAAGGTGCCGATGAAGCGGCCCTTGAACTCGTCGTCCATGTACTGGTCGAGGGGCTCGGCGATGTCCTGCTCCACGAAATCCACCAGCCAGCGCGTGCCGATGATGGCGACATCGGCATTTGCGTTGCCCGAAATGTCGGTCGTGAGCTTCTGCAGGAGCACGTCCCACGGCACGACCTCGATTTGAATGTCGATGTCGGGATTTTCCGCTTCGAACGCCGTCGCCATCTCTTCGAAATAGGGCCCGGTCTTGGACGAATATTCCGCCACCGTAACCCGAACCGTCTGCGCCGCGGCGATCGCGGTCGAGGCCAGCAGGCCCATCGTCGCGAAAAGCCCGCCCCTGATCCATTGGTTGCTGATCATCACTGTTACCCTTTCTGGTGCGTCCGGCGTGGGAGGCGCCGGCCGGCGAGGTGCCGCGGGGCGCCGGCCCCGGACCCGCCGCGTCTGACCGTCACCTAAAAGCCTTCTCGTTCGCGACGCAAGCGGGTGTCCGGCCCGGGAGATCTGAAACGCGGCGCGGCAGCCGTGTTGCTTTCCGTCATCACCCTAGCCTAGCCTCCGCCCCGTCAATCCTGCCCCTTACCTTCGCGGCTAATGATCGATCTGAGCGGTTCCCACGTCCTCATTACCGGCGCCGGAGGCGGCATCGGATGCGCGCTGGTCGAATGCTTCCGGGAGGCGGGCGCTGCCGTCTCCGGCTTCGATCTGGAGCAAGCGGCGCTCGCGGATCTCGGCCTTGCGCACGGGGAAGCGTTCGATATCCGCGATGCGGATGCCGCCGCACGCGCCGTTCAGCGGCTGGTGGACGCGATCGGCGTCCCGGAGGTCCTGATCAACAATGCCGGCTGGACGCGCGGCGAGACGCTGCCCGGCGTCGATAGCGACGCGTGGCGGAACGAGATCGAGCTCAACCTGAACGGTGCGTTCTACGTCACCGACCCGGTCCTCAAGGGGATGTTGGAGCGCGGCTCGGGCACGATCCTCTTCGTCGATTCCGTGAACGCGCTGCTGCACTTCGGCAATCCCGCCTATTCCGCCGCCAAGGCCGGGATGCTTGCCTTCTGCCGGTCGATCGCCGTGGAGTACGGGGCTCACGGAATCCGCGCCAACGCCATCTGCCCGGGCTCCGTGCGCACCGGCGCCTGGGATCACCGGCTGGCGGCCGACCCGGGGATCATGGACGCCGTGACCCGCTTCTATCCGCTCGGCCGCATCGTGGAGCCTCGCGAAGTCGCCGCCGCCGCGCTCTTCCTCTGCTCGCCGCTCGCCTCCGGAATCACCGGGGTCGCGCTCCCTGTCGATGCGGGGCTGACCGCGGGCAGCCTGCCTTTCGTCCGCGACATCATCGAGCGGAGGACCTAGCCATGTCGGGAATGCGGCTCGTCGACATGACAAAGCGCTTCGGCCACCAGGAGGTCGTGCGCGACGTCACGCTCGACGTCGCCGACGGGGAGTTCCTGGTGCTCGTGGGGCCGTCCGGCTGCGGCAAGTCAACGCTGCTCCGCATGATCGCCGGCCTGGAGGACATCACGTCGGGCGAGCTGTGGATCGGCGGCAGCCTCGCCAACGACCTCACGCCGCAACAGCGCAACATCTCGATGGTGTTCCAGTCCTACGCGCTCTTCCCCCATATGACCGCGCGCGAGAACATCTCGTTCGGCCCCAGGATCCGGCGCGAGCCGAGCGCCGATATCCCGTCGAAGGTTGAGCGGGCAGCGTCCATCCTCAACCTTCACGCTTGGCTCGACCGCCTGCCGCGCCAGCTCTCCGGCGGCCAGCGGCAGCGCGTCGCCATGGGCCGCAGCATCGTGCGCGACCCGCATGTGTTCCTGTTCGACGAGCCGCTCTCCAACCTCGACGCCGCCTTGCGCGTGCAGATGCGCAGCGAGATCAAGTCCCTGCACCAGAAGCTCAAGTCGACCATCGTCTACGTCACGCACGACCAGATCGAGGCGATGACGATGGCCGACCGGATCGTCGTGATGAGCGCCGGGACGATGGAGCAGGTCGGCGCGCCGCTCGACCTCTATGACAGGCCGGCGAACCGGTTCGTCGCCAGCTTCCTGGGCTCCCCGGCGATGAGCTTCTTCGAGGGGACGGTCGAAAGCGTCAACGGCGAGGCCAGCATCGTGCTTCAGAGCGGCGAGACGCTGAGGGCGCCCGCCGTCGGGGCGGCGCCCGGCACCAAGGTCGACGTCGGAATCCGGCCCGAGCACTTCGCCGTCAGCGGCTCGGGCGAAGGCCTTCGCTTCCTTCTGGAGACTGTCGAGCCGACCGGCGCGGAGACGCACCTCCACGGCAAGATCGGCGAGGCGGACGCGCGCTGCGTCCTGCGCGAGCGGATTTCGGCGCGACCCGGCGAGCAGCTCCGCCTCGCCGTATCGCCGAATAACACACATCTCTTCCACGGCGAGACCGGCGCACGGCTCTGATCGCGCGCGGCGCGCCAGCGGCAGCCGCGCCTCCTGCTCTCAGAGGTCGATCGCCCGCTTCTCCTCGATGCTCCGCTCGGCCGCGAGCACGATGCGCAGGCTGTTCACTGCTGCGTCCATCGACTCCGAGAGATCGAGGTCCTCGCGGATGGAGCGCAGAAAATACTCCTGCTCCCGGTCGCAGAGCTCCTGGTGACCGGGCTCATCGGCCATGCTCATCACCTCGTCGGGCTTCGTGAACTCCTTCGTCTTCGGGTCCACTGCCGCATGGTGCACGCGTATCGCGTCCGTTTTGGTGTGCTTGTCGATGTCGGCGGAATCGGAGAGGTCCATGTCCTCGCCGCGGGCGGCCTGCTTGGCGGCGATGCTGACGGCGCCCTTCGGTCCGACCACGTCCTTAACGAAGAACGCTTCCTCCGACATCATCGGGCCCCAGCCCGCCTCGTACCAGCCGACCGAGCCGTCGTCGAAGGTGACGTGCAGGTGCCCGTAATTCTGCTTCGCGGCGTCGGCCCAGAGCTTCGCTCCGATGCCGTGCACGCGGACCGGCTTGGCGCCGGTGAGCTGGCACATCACGTCGACGTAGTGGACGCCGCAATCGACGATCGGGATGAGCGAGTCGATCAGGTTCTTGTGCCACGTCCAGGCCTCGCCGCTTGACTGCTGATTGAGGTTGAGGCGCATGACCAGCGGCTTGCCGAGCGTGCGGCCCACCTCGATGAACTTCACCCAGGAGGGATGCACGCGCAGGATATAGCCGAGCACCAGCTTGCGCTTTCTCTCGCGCGCCACCGCGACGACCTTCTCCGCGTCCTCGATGTTGGTGGCGATCGGCTTCTCCATGAAGACATGCGCGCCTGCGTTCATCGCCTTGATGGCGTATTCGGCATGCGTGTTCGGCCAGGTGTTGATGGAGACGGCATCAGGCTGCGTCTCCGCCAGCGCCTTCTCGAAATCCTCGAAGAGCGGGTAGTCGGAAAGCTCGCCGGGCAGCTTGCGGCTCCTGATGCTTCGGCTCATAAGGCCGGCGATCTCGAAGCCGTCGAGACGATGATAGGCGCTGGCGTGCGACGCTCCCATGTTCCCGACGCCCACGACCAGAACTCTCACCTTGTCGGGCATTCCGCCTTCTCCCTGTTCTCGTCACTCGCTTCTTCTGGCTGACCGGCGTGCGGCGCGTCGCACGCCGGTCAACATGTCACCCGTCGAACGGATGGAGCCGTCCTACTGGACTTCCTGATCGAACATGTGCGCCTTGATCTCCTCGACGTCGATGGCGGCCATGTCCTCCTTCAGGCCGTAGGCTCCTGCGTCGGCCTTCACCTTCTCATGGTCGAAGTCGTTCGCCGGACCGATCAGCTCGTTGGTGAGGACGTCCTCGGCCTTCACCGGCTGGGAGATCTGGCCGATCTCGTGGATGGTGTCGAAGAAGGCCTGCCAGCTCGCCATGTCGTGCCAGCCCCAGCCCTCGCGCTTCGACATGTCGCCGCGGAAGACGTTGATCTGCTGCAGGATCGAGGTGACGCCGAGCTCCGGCCCGAGATTGCTCGCAAGCGTCGGGAACTGCTCGAACACCGCCTCCACCGCCGCGCGGGGATTCTGGTAGCCGAACTCCAGACCCATGGCCCAGCCGCGCAGGTACTTCTCCAGCAACGCCTTCTTGTCCGGGTCGTCCAGGTCGGCCTTGCGGATGACGAAGGTGTTGGCGGGGAGCGGCGAGTTCTTGACGCCGAGCCAGTATTCGAACTCCAGCCCGGTGGAGATCCACTCCGCCCGCAGACCCTCCCACGAGAGCGCCGCGTCGCCCTGGCCGCCGGCAAGCGCCGTTCCCCAGGTCGGCCAGCCGGCCTCGACGTAGTTGACCTTGGAGGTGTCGACCCCCTGCACCGCGAGCATCGGATCGACGATCGCCTGCCACGCCTGCGAGCCGAGCAGGATCGTCTTGCCTTCGAGCTCTTTCAGGTCGTTGGTGCCCTCGCCCTTGCGGAAGGCGAGCGAGAACGTGTCGAGCGCGCCCATGTGGAACACGGAGACGAGGCCCATGCCGTTCTCGATGGCGAAGGAGAACACGCCGGGCGACGGAAAGCCCATGTCGGCCTGCCCGACATCGACGAACTTCACCGTCGCCGTCCCGTCCGAGGGACCGGGCTGCATCTCGGTGTCGAGGTCCTCGAAATAGCCCATCTTCTTGCCCGCCCAGTACGGGTAGTCGTCGAGCACCTCCAGCGTGCCGCGCGGCGATATCCAGGTGAAGGTGTCGTAGGGCTCCGCAGCCGCCGGGCTGAACCGGCCCATTGCGCCGAGCGCCGTCGCAGTCACCACGCCGCTCCCCGTCGCCTGCAGGAAATAGCGGCGGCTCAAGCCTCTCTGTTTCGCATTCGTCATGACTCTCTCCCCTTTCGCTTGTTCAGGCACACTGATTATCGGGCGAGCTGCGCGCTCCCGTCACGCCTCCCAGCTTGCCCACTTCTTTCCGATGAGGAAGAAGGTGACATAGATGAGGATGCCGAGCGTCGAGAGTATCAGCACGACCGCGAAAAACTGCGGCATCTGGATCATCGATGAATAGGCCGTGAGGCGGTTGCCCAGGCCGAAGCCGCCGCCGACCATCTCCGCGCCGACCGCGGTCAGAAGGCCGAAGATGGCGCCGATCATCAGCCCGACGAGGATCATCGGAAGCGCCATCGGCGCGCGGATCTTCCAGAAGATCTGGAAGGTGTTTGCGCCATAGGAGCGCGCCAGCGCGATCTTGCCGCTGTCCACCCGGCGAAAGCCTGTCGCCGCGTTGATCATCACCATCGGCCCTGACGCCAGCGCCACCGCGATGATGCGCGGCGTGTAGCCGAAGCCGAAGCGCAGGATGAGCAGCGGCACCAGCGCCAGCATAGGCGTGGTCACCAAAAGCAGGATGTAGGGCGTGACGATCTTCTCCACGAACGGACGCTGCGTGATCACCGCGGCGAGAAACAGCCCCACGGTGGCACCGATCGCGAAGCCAGAGAACAGCTCCACCAGCGTGTCGCGGAGATGCGGCAGGATGAAGGGGAAGTCCGTGACCAGCGCCATCGCGATCGCGCTCGGCGGCGGCATGATGTA
>CAZMJQ010000202.1:0-4464 GCA_964566475.1 uncultured Propylenella sp.
ACGACGCCGACGATCGCGATCGTCGTGTACTGGCGGGTGAGATAGGCGGTCGCCCCCTCGCGAATGGCGCCTGCGATTTCCTGCATCCGGGGGTTGCCGGCATCGGCGGCCAGCACCGACTGGATCGCCCAGACGGCGTAGACGATGCTCAGGACACCGCATGCAATCGCGAAATAGAGCGGAATCATTCTTCGATTTCCCTTGGAAGAGGCCGTGTCTGGCCAGGCGCGGAAAACGCTGCCGCCTGGACCGGCCGGAAATGGACGCCCGCGGGGTATTGACGAATCGATCCCACCCGTCAAGGGACGCGCTGATGCGTCACACAGGCCGGATTCCGCGCCCCATCTGCCAGAACAGGGCGGCCAGGCTGATCAGCGCCACGGGCAGCACGACGATGTTCACGACATCCCAGCCTCCGACCTGCAGCATGCCGCCGGAGGAGAGCGACGCGAGCGCCACGAAGCCGAAGATGGTGAAGTCGTTGAGCGCCTGGACCTTCTCCTTCTCCTCCGGCTCGTAGCTGTGCGTCACCAGCGTCGTGCCGCCGATGAAGCCGAAGTTCCACCCCACCCCGAGCAGGACCAGCGCGAGCCAGAAATGCGCGACCGAGGTCCCCGACAGCGCCACCAGCGCCGTGCCGATGAGAAGAACGAGGCCGGTCGCCACCACCGCATGCGCGCCGAAACGGGCGATCAGCGAGCCCGTCACGAAGCTCGGGGCGAACATGGCGATCACGTGCCACTGGATGCCGAGCATCGCCATGTCGCGGTGATGGTCGTGCATGACCATGGCGAGCGGCGCGGCCGTCATCACGAAGCTCATCAGCGCGTAGGCCGACGTGGCGCATCCCACCGCCACGAGGAATTGCGGCCTGAGCGCGATCTCGGCGAGAGGGCGTCCGCCGCTTTCGCTGCGGCGGGCGGCCGGCATGGGAATGTCCAGGAACAGCAGCGCCGCCGCCGCCAGTAGCAGCAGCCCGACGCCGGCGAGATAGGAGCCGGCGAACTGTGCGGCCGGGAAGAGATCGGCGAAGTGGATGACCGTCTGCGGTCCGATCACCGCCGCGGCGATGCCGCCGACGAGCACCAGTGAGATCGCGCGCGGGCGGAATGCCTCACTTGCCGTGTCGGCAGCCGCAAAGCGGAACTGCTGGTAGAAGGCGGCGCTGGCGCCGGCGAGCATGGCTCCGGCGCAAAGCACGAGGAAACTCCCCATCATCACCGCGACCACCTGGACCAGGCCGCCGACGGCGCCCACGCCCATCCCGGCGATGAAGCCGGCGCGCCGCCCGATACGCCGCATGAGCAGCGCCGCGGGCACCGTACCGCAGGCTGTACCCAGAACAAAGGCCGTCACCGGCAGCGTGGCAAGCGACTTGTTCGCCCCGAGCAGCATGTCGCCGACCAGCGCACCGCTGGCGATATTGATCGGCGGCATGGACCCCGCCAGCGCCCCCGCCACGACGAGCACGAAGACGTTCCGCCGGGCGGTTCCGTCGTCGACGATCGGGCCGACCGCCACCTGCTCGGTCATGCCGCTCCCCCGTAGCCCGGATGGAGCGAAGCGAAATCCGGGGACCACGGCCACGCCCACCCCGGATTACGCGGCCTTGCCGCTCCATCCGGGCTGCGAATCTCGATCCCGCCGCTCGCGACGTGCCCGGTCAAGAACGCTCCCCCTGGCCGTGCACCCAGGCGCGGCTCTTCAGTGCCAAGACCTCCCCCCTGAATAGCACCTGGGGCGTGTCTGCGCCCTCCGTAAGTTTCCCGATCTCCGTCACGGTCACGCCCGCCCCGCCCGCCTCCTGCTCGAACTGCATTGCCCGCCCCGGCGGGACGGCGGCCAGTATCTCGTAGTCGTCGCCGCTCGTCAGGAGACGGGCGAGCAACGCGGCGTCGTGCCCCGCGATCCCCTCCGGCAGCGGCACGCGCTCCGCATCGATGACCGCGGAGCAGCCCGAGGCCTTGGCGAGCTTGTCGCAATCCCCGACCAGCCCGTCGGAGATGTCCATGGCCGCCGAGGCGCACGCCGCGAGCGCGGGCGCCAGCGCCGTCCGCGGCTGCGGCACGCGATAGCGCCGCGCCAGCGCGTCCTTCCGCTCCTGCGCCAGGCCGTCCCACGCGCCAGGCTCGCGCTTCAGGAGCGCGAGTCCCGCCGTTCCGGCGCCGATCTCGCCCGAGACGAAGAGCACGTCTCCCGGACACCCGCCCGAGCGGTGCACCATCCGCCCCTTCGGCGCGATCCCGAAAGCCGTGATGGCGACGACCAGCGCCTCGTCCATGAAGATCGTATCGCCGCCGAGCAGCCCGATGCCGAAATGCTGTTGATCCTCCTTCAGGCCGCGCGCGAAGTCAGCAAGCCAAGCCTCGTCCGTTCCTCCCGAAATCCCGATGCTGATCACGTAGGCGAGCGGCGCGGCGCCCTTCGCCGCAAGGTCGGAGAGGTTCACGCGAAGCGCCTTGCGGGCGATGGCGTCGGGCGGATCGGCGGCGAGGAAGTGCACGTTCTCGGCCACCATGTCCGTCGTGACGACGAGGTCGGCGTCCACGGGAACATCGAGCCGCGCCGCGTCGTCGGTCAGGCCGAAAGCGCCCTCCCCGGCCAGCGGACGGAAATACCGGTCGATGATGGAAAGCTCGTCGAGCGGCATCTCCGGCTCAGCCCGATGCGGCCTTGGCGAACTCCTCGGGCCGGCGCTCGTGCGCCACGCGGTCCAGGACGCCGTTCACCAGCCTGGGCTCGTCGCCGGAGAAGAAGGCGTTGGCGATGTCGACATACTCGGTGATCACGACGCGCCCGGGGATGTCGCGGCGCTCCATCAGCTCGAACACGCCGCAGCGCAGAACCGCGCGCAGCGTCAGGTCGATGCGCGTCAGCGGCCAGGTCGGCGGCAAGGCGGCGTGGATCACCGGGTCGATGCGGCGCTGTCCCTTCACGACGCCGGACACGAGCGCGCGGAAGAACGGCTTGTCCGCCGGCCGCAGCTGCTCGCCCTCCAGCTCCGTGCTCAGGCGGTGCGCCTCGAACTCCGCGATGACCGCGGGCAGCGACGAGCCGCCCACCTCCATCTGGTAGAGCGCCTGCACCGCGCCGAGCCGCGCGGCCCCGCGCTGGTTGGCGCCCCTGACGTGCGGCCGCTCTTCCTCAGCCATCGGCAAGACCGAGCTCCTCGCGCAATGTCGCCATGTCGAACGCGGCCGCGGCGGCCCCGGCTCCCTTGTTCTTCTGGTCGACCTTCGCGCGCGCCCACGCCTGCGCCCCGTTCTCCACCGTCAGGATGCCGTTGCCAACGGCGAGCGCGTTGGCGACCGCGAAATCCATGATGGCGCGGGCGGATTCGTTGGCGACGATGTCGTAATGGCTGGTCTCGCCGCGGATCACGCATCCGAGCAGCACGTAGCCGTCGTGGCGTTTGGCGGCGCCTCTCTCCGCCATCGCAAGCGCAGCGGGGATCTCCAGCACGCCCGGCACTTGCCGGCGCTCGTATGTCGCCCCGCGCCGCTCCAGCTCGGCGATGGCGCCCTTCGCCAGCTCGTCGCTGATGTCGGGGTAGAAACGCGCTTCGATGATGAGGAAATGCTTCGGCATCTGCTTGGAAGTGTCCAGCGGGGCGCGGCGGACCATGGTCCGGCAGGCGGTGCGTGTCCAGTCCGTTCACCCCGCGCCGTGAAGTCGCTCCAGATAGCGGGCGACGAGGTCGACCTCAAGGTTCACCCGGTCCCCCGCCCGCCGCTCCGCCCACGTCGTCACCGCCATCGTGTGGGGGATGAGCATCACCTCGAAGCGCCGTCCCTCGACCGCGTTGACCGTCAGCGAAACGCCGTCGAGCGAAACCGAGCCCTTCACCGCGATGTAGCGCGCGAGCGGCTCCGGCGCCTCCAGGACGAAGCGGGCCATGTCCTCCTCGTCGTGGCGCTCGACAATGGTGGCGAGGCCGTCCACGTGCCCCGCAACCATGTGCCCTCCAAGCTCGTCACCGAGCTTGAGGGACCGCTCCAGGTTGACGCGCGTGCCGGGCCGCCAGTCGCCGAGCGTCGTACGCGCCAGCGTCTCAGTTGAGGCTTCCACGTCGAAATAGCCGCGGTTGCCGGCGAGGCCGCGCTCCACCACCGTCAGGCACGGCCCCCCGCAGGCGATCGACGCGCCAATCGCGATCGTGTCGGGGTCGTAGGCGGTCGCGATGCGCACACGCACCCCGGCCTCGCGCGCCGCAACCGTCAGCACCTCCCCGATGTCGGTGACGATCCCGGTGAACATCTCAGCCTGTCCGCTCGTAGCGGCTCATCGTATCGGCCCCGAAGCGCCGCCGCTCGACCCGCCGGAAGCGCTCCGAAGCTTCGACGACGGAGAGCGGCAGGCCCGCCAGCGCCGGCACAAGCTGTCCGCCCAGCCGTTCGGGACTGCGGAAAAACATCGCCTCGTCCACCAGATCGGCCTCCAGAAAGCTCCGCGCCGCCCGCGCCC
>CAZMJQ010000203.1:0-9199 GCA_964566475.1 uncultured Propylenella sp.
AATCGTTGACGTGCCGGTGGAAGCCGCAGCGCTTCCCGACCGGAAGGCTGAGGTGCCAGATGCGCATCGTGTCGGTCTCCGACACCAGCACGGAGCCCACCACGCCGCTGTATTCGCCTTCCTCGAACTCGCGCTGCAGCGATTCCGGCCAGTGCGCGCGCGGGTTCCCCGCCTTCGATCCGGCTTCGCGTCGCTTCCGCTCGACATTCAGCATGGCAGTCTCCTGTTGCGCCTGTCCTTTCTACTCCGCCGCGGCACGCGATTCCATGCGGTGCGACGTCCTCACCACGACCTTGATGGCGTCGTCGACCCGATCGCGCGCGTAGCGCAGCGCCTCCGGCAGGTCTTCCAGGTCGAAGGTGTGCGTATGGACGAGCCGCGCGTCGAAGCGCTTCGCCGCCATCAGGGCCATGGCGCGGTGCGTGGCGCTCTTCCCCTCGCCGCGGATGCCGTAGACGTAGACGTTGTTGCGGACGAGGTTCGCCACGTCCACCTCCACCGGCTCGTGCGGAAAGGCGGCGAGGCAGATCTTGCCGCCGCGGTTCACCATGCGCCCGGCCTCGTCGATGGCGTCCTTCGTGCCGGCGCATTCGATGACGTAGTCCGCGCCGATCCCGCCGGTCATCTCCTTCACCACCGCGACGGCGTCCTCGTTGCGCACGTTGATCACGCGGTCGGCGCCGAGCTTCCGGCCGATCTCAAGCCGCCCGTCGCGCGTGCCGGTGAGGATCACCGGGCTGGCGCCGAGCGCCTTGGCGACCGCCACGCCCAGAAGCCCGATAGGCCCCGGTCCGGTGACGACGACGCTCTCTCCCGCGACCAGCCCGCCGAGCTCGGTCAGCCCGTACATCGCCGTGCCGGCGGTGACGACCATCGTGGCCTCCTCGTCCGACATGTGGTCGGGCACGCGCACCAGCGTGTTGATGTTGTTAACGGCATATTCCGCAAAGCCGCCGTCGGTAGTGAAGCCGTTGGCCCGGTGCCCCTTGTCCACGTCGCCGTAGTTCATGCCGTAGTTCAGGCACGACGTGTACATGCCCTGGCGGCACCGCTTGCACTGGCCGCACCCGGCATGGATTTCAACGGTCACACGCTCGCCGATCTCGAACTCGTCGACCCCCGGCCCGAGCGCCGCCACCGTGCCCATGTATTCGTGCCCCGGCGTGAAGCTCTTGTTGAACGGCAGTCCGCCCTCGATGAGCGCCGGCGATCCGTAGTGGATGACCTCCAGGTCGGTCGCGCAGATGGCGACCGCGTCGATACGCACCAGCACCTCCGCCTTTCCCGGCGCCGGCGTCGGCTTGTCTCCGAGACTGAGCTGATCGGGATCGCCCAGCGTCCAGGCACGCATCGTCTCCGGCACCGGAAAGTTCGCCAGTGTCTTCACGCCGCCTCCTAACCCTTCTCGCCGGACTGCCCGACCGACAGTGCCGTCAATGGACGGGCATTGGCAAGGCGTCGACTGTGTCGATGTCCCGGTGCGCGGTCTGCCGCATGCCGGAACAGGGTGTGGCATCCCTGCTCCTCGGTTGTTAAGGTGTGACAAGTGCGGCTCCAAGCCGGCGACCGGGAAACCATGGGAGGAAAAGCGATGGAGCGCAGTCGAGTTGGCGGATTCGCCGTTGCAAGCCTTTTGGCGGGGCTGGCTCTCGGAGCCTCGGGCGTCGCCCAGGCCGAGACTATCACCCTCAGGATCGCCACCGGGCATCCGCCCGCTGTCGTCTACGCCGGTCTGATGCAGAACTATTTTCAGACCGAGTTGAAGAAACGTGTGGAGGAGCGCACCGAGCACGAGATCAACTGGGTGGAGGGTTACGGCGGCTCCATCGTGAAGGTTGCCGAGACGCTCACCGGCGTCCGCGACAACATCATCGATATCGGCGGCTTCTGCGCCTGCTTCGAGCCGGCCAACCTGCCGCTGCACGCCTTCCAGGTGATGCTGCCGTTCGGGCCGGTCGATCCGGTCGACAGCCTGCGGGTCGCGCAGGAGGTCTACGGGCAGGTGCCCTACCTTACCGACGTCTTCGAGGAAAACTTCAACCAGAAGCTCCTCGCCCGCATCACCGACTCCAGCTACAACCTCGGTACGAACTTCGCGTGGGAAGACCTCTCGGAGCTGCAGGGGCAGAGAATCGCGGGCGCCGGCCTCAATCTCAACTGGCTGGAGGGGGCCGGCATCACGCCGGTCCAGAGCTCGCTGCCGGAGGCCTACACGAGCATGCAGACCGGCGTCTATGATGGCTGGATCATGTTCCCCAGCGCCTGGGTGAACCTCAAGCTGCACGAGGTCGGACCGTACTACACGCTGATCGGCTTCGGCACGATCACGTGGCACATGCTCACGATGAACCTCGACACCTTCAACGGGCTGCCGCCGGAGGTTCAGGAGATCGTCGTCGAGACGGCGAAGGACTTCGAGGAGGAGGTCGGCCGGGTGAATCGCGAGCGTTACGCCGGCGACATCGAGACGCTGCGCGGGCTGATCTCGGTCAACGAGATCGAAGACTCCGTGCGGCAGGCTTGGGCCGAATCCCTTAAGGACTGGCCCCAGACCATCGCCAGCGAGCTCGACGCGCGGGGACTTCCGGCATCGGAGGTGCTCAAGCTGACGCTCGATGCGGCGGAGAACAACGGCCACGAATGGCCTTACCGCTATGACATCGAGTAATCCCTGAGGCAGCCTCGCTGCATCAGCAGCCGGGAGGACCGATCGGCGCCTCCCGGCCCTTCGCTTGACGGCGAGCCCGAGCAATTTCAATGCGCCACATCATCCGATTCAGCGATCAGCTCTCCAGGCTCCTGATGATCCTGGCCGCAGTATGGGCGCTGGGCCTTTCGCTACTGATCGTCGCGGACATTCTTGCCGGCAACCTCTACGGACGCGGCATTCCCGGAGTGCGCGAGATCGTCATCAGCTCGATCGTCATGATCGTCTACTTGCAGCTCGGCTACGCGATCCGCAGCCATTCGATGCTGCGGGCCGACACGTTCCTCCTTATTCTCCCCATGCCGGTGCGACGCGTGCTCCTCGGCCTCGGGTACGCACTCGGGGCGGCTTTCTTCTTCACGATCGCGCGCGGCACCGTCGACCCCACGATCTATGCCTGGAGCACCGGCGAGTTCTGGGGCGAGGGGGCGCTCCGCGTTCCGGTCTGGCCGACGAGGGCCATGGTGCTGCTGGGTTGCTCGCTGGCAACGCTCAACTACGTCGTCGCCGCGATGATCGATGTTATCGGACTGAAAGACAGCGCGGCCTCGCAGCTCGCCTAGCGAAGCGGTAACCGGCACAGCCAAGGGGCGGCCTTTGTTCGAAGTCGACATCGCCGTCGTGCTCTTGGTCAGCCTCGTCGCGATGGTGCTGCTCGGGGTGCACATCGCCGTCGCGCTCGGGGCGGCGAGCGCGCTCGGCATATACCTCGTCACCGGCAATTTCGCGGTGGTGGAGCGCATGCTCGCCAGCACCGCCTACGAGGCGCTGCGCGACTATGTCTTCGCCGTCATCCCCCTGTTCATGCTGATGGGCGAGTTCATCGCGCGCTCCGGCGCGGTGACCGACGTCTACCGCGGCATCAACCGGGGGCTGCGCCGAATCCCCGGGCGCCTGGCGCTCGCTACCGTGCTCGGCAACGCGATGTTCTCCCTGGTCACCGGGGTCAGCATCGCGTCGGCCGCCGCCTTCTCGCGCATCTCCTACCCGGAGATGAAGCGCCACGGCTACGACCGCAGCTTTGCGCTCGGCACAGTCGCCGGCTCCTCCTGCCTCGGCATGCTCATCCCGCCGAGCGTCCTCATGATCGTGTGGGGAATCCTGACGGAGCAGTCGATAGGCGCGCTGTTCCTGGCCGGCGTCATTCCGGGCATCATGGTCGCGAGCCTCTTCTGCCTCTATATCGTTGCCACCGCGATATTGCGCCCGGAACTGGTCGGGGCCGCACCTCGCGCGGCGGCCGGCGTCGGCAATCTCAGCGCCGCGCGCACGCCGGCGGAGACCGCCGAGGCCGCCGCGCCGGAGCCCGAGGCCAGCGCCCTCTCCGTCTGGACCAGCACGCTCGGCATCGTGCTCGTCGTCGTGACGGTGCTTGGCGGCATCTGGTTCGGTTTCTTCACGCCGACGGAAGGCGCGGGCGCAGGAGCGTTCATCGCGCTCGTGCTTGCCATCATCAAGGGCATGCGCTTCAACGACATCGTCCAGTGCATCCTCTCGGTAGGCCGCACCTCGGCACCGATCCTGATCCTGCTGGTCGCCGCCGCTCTCTACTCGCGCACGCTGGCGATGACCGGGGTAACCTCAGCGATCAACGACCTCTTCATCGGCGCCGGGCTTTCGGCCACGGCCATCCTGCTGATCATGATCCTGGTCTGGTTCGTGCTCGGCATGGTGATCGATTCCATCTCGATCATGCTTCTGACCGTGGTCATTTTCGAGCCGATCGCCGTCGCCGTGGGCTTCGATTCCATGGCCTTCGCAGTGGTCGGCGTGCTGGCCATCGAGGCGGGCCTCCTCACGCCGCCGTTCGGCATCCTCGTCTACACCGTCAAGCTTGCCATCGACGACCGGGACGTCTCGATCTGGAGCATCTTCAGGAGCGCTGCGCCGTACTGGGTCGTGCTGCTCCTCTCCGTTGCTCTCGTCGCGTTCTTCCCGTCGATCGCCACCTACCTTCCGAATCTCGCTTTCGGGCGCTGACCGGGAGAGCAGCGGCACGCAGCCGAAGAAGGAAAACCAATGAAAGCAACGCGCGTGACCATCGAGCGGCAGGGCCCGCCTGATGTGATGCAGCTATCGGAGGTCGATCTTCCTCCGCCCGGCCCGGGCGAAGCGCAGATCGAGCACCGCGCCATCGGCCTCAACTACATGGATGTCTACCAGCGCGACGGCCACTACCCGCTGCAGCTCCCCGCCGTCCTCGGCATCGAGGCAGCCGGCGTGGTCATGGACGTGGGCGAAGGCGTCAGCGACGTCGCCAAGGGCGACCGCGTGGCTTATGGCGGCGGGCCGGCCGGGGCCTATTCCACGGCCCGAAACATCCCCGCCAGCCGCCTGATCAGGATTCCGCCCCAGGTCCCCGACGACGTCGCCGCCGCCGTCCTGATGAAGGGCATGACGGTGGAGTATCTCCTGAACCGCACTTACAAGGTCCAGCCCGGGCAGTTCGTGCTGTTCTATGCCGCGTCGGGCGGCGTCGGTCAGCTCGCCGGACAGTGGGGCAGGCATCTCGGCGCGCGCATGATCGGCGTTGCCGGCGGCCCCGAAAAGTGCGCGGCGGCGCGCGAGGCCGGCTACGAGTTCGTCATCGACCGCACCAGCGAGGACATCGCGGCGAGGGTCCGCGAGATCACGGGCGGGGCGGGCGTGCCGGTTGTCTACGATTCGGTCGGCAAGGCCAGCTTCGACGCATCGATCGATTCGCTTTCCCCGCGCGGCTATTTCGTCTCCTTCGGCGCCACCACCGGGGAGGCTCCCCCGGTCGCACCGAGCCTGCTGCAGAAGAAGGGCTCGCTCTATTTCACGCGCCCGACGCTCGCCACCTACATCGCCTCGCGCGAGGACCTGGTGCACTCGGCGGGCGCCGTGTTCGACCTCGTGTCAAAGAAGGCGCTGGCAGTGCAGATCAACCAGCGCTATCCGCTCGCAGAGGTGACGAAGGCGCACGACGACCTCGAGCACGCACGCACGAGCGGCTCGACCGTGATCGAGCCTTGACGGCTCCTCCATGGCCAGTTTGGCACAGCGATGCCGTCGGGGGCCGTCCACCCATCATTCTCGGGCGGAGCGAAGCGGAGACCCGAGAACCCAGGGCTTTCTTGCACGGTCTCCCTGGGTCCTCGGGTCGCGCTAGGCGCGCCCGAGGATGACACGCTCTTGTATCGCCTCTCAGGGGATTCCGGGCACTAATGCAGCTTGCCCCCCTGCCTGGCCCAGTAGGCCGGATACGCGGCGCAGTCGAGCCCGCCCTTGCCGGCTTCCGAAGCGCGGCCGAACAGCGCCAGCACCTTCTCCACGAGCGGGCTGTCGTTGCCCTTTGCCTTGGCGGAGTCGAGCATCAGCCCGAGGTCCTTGCGCATCGTGGTGAGGTCCACCGTGAGCGGCACCTCCTCCCCGTTCAGCGCCTTGACAATGTTCGGCCCGCGCACCTTCAGCGTGTTCGGCCCGCCCGAGCTCTCGGAGAACACCTCCACCAGAAACTCCGGATCGAAGCCGTAGCCCTCGCACAGCGCGACGGCCTCGCCCAGCGCCTGCCAGTAGACGAGAAGCGGCAGGTTGATGGCGAGCTTCAGCGCCGCGCCGGCGCCCATCGCCCCGGCATGGTCGATGCGGCGGCAGAGATGCTCCAGCACCGGGCGCGCCCGTTCCACGTCCTCCGCCTCGCCCCCGGCGAAGCCGAGGAGCTTCCCCTCGCTCGCCACCTTCACGGAGCCGCCGACCGGGCATTCGACGAACCGGCCCCCCGCCGCCGCCACCTTCCGCGCCAGCTCCTGGTGCGTCGCCGGACGCACCGTGCTCATGTCGACGAGGAGCTTGCCGGTGCAGTCGCCCGCAAGAAGGCCGTCCTTGCCCGTGTAGACCTGCGTCACCGCCGCGTCGTCCGAGACGATGGTCACCGCCATGTCGGCTTCTGCCACAAGCTCGCGCAGGCTCTTCGCCGCCTTCGCCCCGCGCCCGCCGAGCGCGTCCGCCTTGCCGGCCGAGCGGTTCCACACCGCGACCTCGTAGCCTGCCCCAAGCAACCGCTCGGCGATGATCGTCCCCATCTTTCCCAGCCCGGCGACGCCGACGCGCATTCCTTTCTCCCCTGCCACAGGAGCCTCCTTTACCCCGACAGGCCGAACAGCTTCATCGCCGTCCCGCCCGCGACCGCGGCGACCTCGTCCTCGCTGAACGACTTTACGCTCGTCACGTGGTCGAGCGGGAAATATTCCGCCATGTCGTAGGGATAGTCCGTCCCCATCACGATGTGATCGGCGCCGAACTGGCGCACGAGGTATTCCAGCTGGTGCGGCGTAAACACGATCGAGTCGAAATAGATCTTGTGCAGGTAGTCCGTCGGCCGCTTCGGCAGGCCGCCGTTGGCGTCGCGGCGCGCTCCCCAGGCGTGGTCGATGCGCCCTGAGTATGAGGGCAGGAAACCTCCGCCATGGACGGCGTATATCTTCAGGTCGGGATAGCGCTCCAGCACCCCGCTCATGATCAGGTGGTGCAGCGCCAGAGTCGTATCGAACGGGTTGCCGATCGTGTTGGTGAAGTAGAACTGCGTCAGCCGCTGCGGCTCGGTGAAGCCCATCGGGTGCAGCATCACCACCGCGCCGAGCTCCGCCGCCTTCGCCCAGACCGGCTCGAATTCCGGGCTCGACAGCTCCTTTCCGTTGACGTTGGTGAGCACCTGCATCCCCTTGAAGCCGAGATGCTTCATCACGTGCTCCAGCTCGGCGGGCGCCTTGTCCGGCGTCTGCATCGGGATGGTGCCGAGCCCGGCAAAGCGCTTCGGCTCGTGCGCGACGAACGCCGCGACGCCCTCGTTGACCATGCGCGACACCTTCGCGGCATGCTCCGCCGGCGCCTCGTAGTAGGACTGGTTCGGCGCCGGCGCCACGACCTGCATGTCGATGTTCTGCGTGTCGAGCACGCGCAGGCGGTCGGCCGGATCGGAGAGCGCCACGCGGCGGTCCTCGTCCTGCTTGATGTTGGTCTCGCGCGTCTCCGGCGTGGAGAATTTCAGGAACGGCAGCGCCGCCATGTTGCCGCTGCCCTGTGCGGCGATGTACTTCGCCGCCTCCGGCGCCAGCGCGTGGGCATGGCAATCGACCGTCGTCGTCTTCAGCCGGATCGGCTCTGTCCGCACGTCCCGCGCCGCGGTCGGCCCATAGCGGTTCCTCGCCTCGCCCAGGGTCTTCGTGTCGATCACGCTGTGGTTCATTGGCTGTCCTGTTGGCAGGTGCGTTTGCTAGGGGACGTTGACCGTTAGGCCATCAAGGCGCCTAACCTCGCCCTTGAGGGGAGGTCGAAAATCGAGCGGCCAAGCGAAGCGAGGCAGCGAGAATTTCGGGTGGGCGCTGTGTCGAGACTTCCAGACCCCCTCCCGAAATCCGCTGCGCTGGTCATCGCCACGCCGCGGCGCGCTTGCGGCTCACTGCGGCCATGCGCGCCTCGCGGCGCCAGAAGACGATGCGGTCGTCGATCACCTCCATCGCCGTGTAGAAGATGATCCCCATCAGCGCCATCGAGAGGAGCACCGCGATCGACTCGTCGATCCGCAGCGCATAGGAGGCGCGCTGCATCAGGATGCCCACGCCCTCGCTCGCCGAGATGAACTCGCCCACCACCGCGCCGATCAGCGCCAGCGCGATCGCCGTCTTCAGCCCCGCCATGATGATCGGGATGGAGCTCGGCAGCTGCAGCTTCCAGAAGATCTGCCGCTTGCTCGCCCCGAGCGAACGGAACATCTCCTCCGAATCCTGGTCCACGTTGAGGAGCCCCGTCAGCGTGTTGAGGAAGGGTGCGAAGAAGCAGACGAGCGCCGCGATGGCGATCTTGGAGTTCCACCCGAACCCGAACCACGCGATCATCAGCGGCGCAACGGCGATGAGCGGCGTCACCTGCACAATTACGACATAGGGCGCGATATAGCGGCGGAAGGTCCCGTTGAGCGCGGCGAAGATCGCGAGCGAGACGCCGACGCCGACCCCGATGGCGAAGCCGGTCAGTGCCTCGAACATGGTGACGAAGAAGTGCCACCAGATCTTCCCGCTGATGAAGAACAGGTCGAAGAAGGCGTAGCCGATCTTGCTCGGCGCCGGCAGGATCAGGTCGTTGAGGTGCCCGTAGACGCCGAGCATCTCCCATGTCCTGATGACGACCGCGAAGATCGTGAGATGTATCGCAAGCCGCCGCGGCCATAGCGTCGGCTCCTTGCGCACGACGAGCAGCGGATCGGAAGCCGCGGCGGTCATGGGTCCTCCCCCGTCGCAAGCGATGGGGGAGGAATTGTTGCCACGATCTCGCTCACCGCTTCCATCTTGCCGCCCTCTTCCGGCTCACCTCCGTCAGCCGCTCGTCGTGCCGCCAGAACACGATGCGGCTGTCGGCGGTCTCGGCGATCTTGAAGAGCACGAAGCCCATCGCGGTCAGCGACAGGAGAACAGCGAAGGATGACGCCATGTTGAGCGAGTAGGTGTAGCGGTGGATGAGCACCGCCATGCC
>CAZMJQ010000204.1:0-3223 GCA_964566475.1 uncultured Propylenella sp.
CGGCGAATTCGGCCCCATGCTCCGGCACGCCACGCGAAAAAGCGTTCCGCGCCGGGTCGTGCGTGTGGCGGATGTGGTCGACGCCGGAGAGCATCATGCCGAAATGCTTGCGGTTTGAGACGATGCCACCGACCGAGACGCCGCCGAAATTGACCCCGTGATAGCCGCGCTCGCGGCCGATCAGGCGCATGCGGCTCCCCTCGCCCTTCACCCGGTGATAGGCGAGCGCGATCTTCAGCGCCGTGTCGACCGACTCGGAGCCGGAGTTGGTGAAGAACACATGGTCGAGCCCCTGCGGCGCCATCGCCGTGAGGCGCGCGGCCAGCTCGAACACCTTCGGATGCCCCATCTGGAAGGCCGGCGCGTAGTCGAGCTCCAGGAGCTGATCCTTGACCGCCTCGGCGATCTCGGGGCGCCCGTGCCCGGCGTTGACGCACCACAGGCCCGACGTGCCGTCGAGCACCTGCCGTCCATCATGGCTCCAGTAGTGCATGCCCTCGGCGCGCACCAGCATGCGCGGCGCCTTCTTGAACTGCCGGTTCGCCGAAAACGGCATCCAGAACGCTTCGAGGTTGTTGGTAAAAGGGGCTTTCTGCAACATGATCGTCGCTCCGCCGCGATTGGCTCTCGGCTCCGTCGTCTAGCGGGTTTCGGACGGCAAGCCAAACTTGACTGGTTGGTCAAAATCGACGCTAGGTTCGGGCGCGAAGCGGGTCAAGACGAAAACGGCGCGGGGGAAATGGCCGAGGCATCAGCAGCCGGGCACGGCTCACATCTCCCCCTTGCGGGGAGGTCGAAATTTCCAAGCCGACAGGCGCAGGAAATTTCGGGTGGGGGTCAACGCCGGTTCAGTGACCCCCACCCGAAATTCGCGCGCGCCGCTTTGCGGCGCTTCGAATTTCGACCTCCCCGCAAGGGGGAGGTGGGAAGCCGTGCCTCCCCGCTGGCGCAAATCCGTTCCCGCCTCCTCGGTGCCGCCGGAGCACCGGCATGAACCGCCCCGAGCCGCCTCCCAACAAGGCCTCGCGCATCCAGCGGAAGAACCGCAAGGTCATCCTGGAGGCCGCGCTCGAAATCTTCTCCGCCTCCGGCTTCCGCGGCGCGACGCTCGACCGGATCGCAGAGAAGGCCGGCCTGTCTAAGCCGAACCTGCTCTACTATTACCGCTCGAAGGAAGCGATCTACGTCGCGGTGCTGGAGGATACGCTCAAGCACTGGCTGGAGCCGCTCGCCGCGCTCGATCCGGAAGGCAACCCGCTTGAGCAAATCGGGCGCTACGTCACCACGAAGCTGGAGATGTCGCGCCTCAGGCCGGCCGCCTCGCGCCTCTTCGCCAACGAGATCCTGCACGGCGCGCCGGCCATCGGCGACTTCCTCAAGGGACCGCTCCGGGAGATGGTCGACCGCGAGGCCGCGGTGATCGCCGGCTGGATCGCGAAGGGAAAGCTCGCCCCGGTCGATCCCCGCCACCTCATCATGATGATCTGGGCCATGACACAGCACTACGCCGATTTCGACACACAGGTGCAGGCCGTGCTCGGCCCCTCCGCCAGCAAGGAGCGCTTCGCCACCGCCAGGGAGACGGCGCTCGCAGTGCTGCTGGAGGGCCTCCGCCCGCGGGACTGAGGCCGCGGTCCCGGCACTGGAGCCGGCGCAGAGAGCCTCATTGGGTGCCGTAGCGATATGTGGCACAATCTCCAGGAACGCTCGGACGTGGAGTTCCATCATGCGTGGACTTGCTGGCGGTGTTATCGTATTGGCGCTCCTCCTCGGCGGTCCGGCCGCCGCGGAGAATCCGATCGGCGCGGTAGACCGGCTGCAGGGCGTGGCTACCGGAACATATGCCGGCGAGACCGCCCCCCTCGCCGCGGAGGAATCCGTCCGCCTGAACGAGGTCGTGGCGACAGAGAGCGCGGCGCGCCTCGAGATCGGATTCGACGACGGAACGACCCTCACCCTCGGCGAGCGGGCCCAGATGACGCTCGACAGCTTCGTCTACGCCCCGGCGCAGGGAACGGGATCGATGAAGATGCGCGTGGTCGGCGCCTTCCGCTTCGTCTCGGGCCAGGCGGCGAAGTTCGCCGGCACGACGACCATCACGACGCCGGTCGCGAGCATCGGCATACGAGGGACCGAGTTCTGGGGCGGCCCGATCGACGACCAGGCCCTCGGCGTGTTCCTGATCGAGGGCGAGGTCACCGTGTCGAACGCCGCCGGCACGCAAGTCCTCAGCCAGCCCGGCCAGGGCACCAACATCGCCGCGCCCGGCGAAGCCCCCGGCCCGGTCACCTTCTGGCCGCAGGACAAGGTCGACCGAGCGCTCGCCACGGTGACGTTCCAGTAGGTCGCGTCGGGTCAGTCGAGCGGCACGTCGCGGTAGATGTCGGCAAGCGGAATGGAAGCGCCAAGCGGCGCAAGATCGATCGCCGCGTCTGCGGCCGTGAGGACTCGCGGCTCGAATGCCTCCGAACGCGCGAAGACCGTCGCTTCACGCTTGTCCTGCGCCAGCACGACGTAATGCGTTAGGCTGTCGATGCGGGCGTAGAACTCCCGCTTGTGAACCATGTCGCGGCGCAGCGAGAAAGGCGAAAGCGCCTCGAACGCGACAAGGATGTCAAACGTCCAGCTGAAGATGTCCGATGGTGCCGGCACCACCATCACGTCCGGTATCGGCTCATTGTGATCGTCTTCGGGATGACGGGTTCCGATTCCTCCGTGCACGCGCCATGTGGCGCCCATCCGGCGGCGCGCCGTCTCAAGTTCGAACTGAAGGTTGTTTACGATGAGCTGATGCCGGTTATTCGCGGTCGGGTTCAACACGACCTCCCCGTCGATCAGCTCCCACTTTTCCGATTCCGGACGATCGTCCACGAAGGCATGAAACGCATCGATCGACATTCTGAAGTCGCTGTGCGGGACTTCACCCATACCGGCAGCCCGTATCATGTCGCGAGCACTTGTCATGCCGCGAATATAGGCGATGCTGTCGTCCCCAACAAACGCCGCCTACTCAGCCGCAACCCGCGCCATCGGGTTGTTCGGGTGCGTGGTCCAGTTGGCGTATCCCGCCTCCACCGGCTGTCCGGTGCGTGCGTCGATGGCGCCGGCGGCAAGCGGCTGCATGGTGATGCAGCTTTCCACCGGGCAGACCTCGACGCACAGGTTGCAGCCGACGCATTCCGCGTCGATCACTTCGAAGTGCCGCCTGCCGGCGACCATGTGC
>CAZMJQ010000205.1:0-9476 GCA_964566475.1 uncultured Propylenella sp.
GCCCCTCCGGCATGGCGGCGGCGAAATAGTCGAGGAGGTCGGAGACGCCGTCGCCGGTCAGCGCCGAGACCATGAAAGTGCGCGAGAAGCGGACGGCCTCGTTCGCCTCGGCGGTGAGCGCGAGGAGCTTCTCGCGCTTCACGATGTCGACCTTGTTGAGGATGAGGGCGCGCTCGCGCTCCTGCGGGAACTCCGCGAGCCGCTCCAGGATGGCGCGCTCCTCGCCGGTCAGCCCCCTCTTCGCATCGACGAGGAGCGCCACCACGTCGGCGTCCGCCGCACCGCCCCAGGCGGTCGTCACCATGGCGCGCTCGAGCCTTCGCTTCGGGGCGAATATGCCCGGCGTGTCGACGAACACGATCTGCGCCCGGCCGCCATTGGCGATGTCGTGGATGGCGATGCCGCGCAGCAGCGCCCGCGTGGTCTGCACCTTGTGCGTGACGATCGCCAGCTTCTGACCCACCAGCGCATTGAGGAGCGTCGACTTGCCGGCGTTCGGCGCGCCGATTAGGGCGACGAAACCGGCGCGGGTGGCCGTCATGTCTCCCACACGCCCTCGCGGCGCAGCACCGCGGCGGCGGCCTCCTGCTCCGCCTCGCGCTTGGAGCGGCCCCTGCCCCGCTCCGGCGCGACCGGGCCGAGGCTCACCTCGATCTCGAACTCGGGCGCATGGTCGGGGCCGGAGCGCGCGACCTCCGCGTAGCTCGGGGTCTCCACGCCGCGCTGATGCGCCCATTCCTGCAGCGCCGTCTTGGCGTCGCGCAGCGGGCCGCTCATGCATTCGATCCGCTTCAGCCAGTGACGCTCGATCGTCCGGCGCGCCGCCTCCAGCCCGCCGTCGCGGTAGACCGCGCCGATCACCGCCTCGCAGGCGTCGGCAAGCACGCTAGGCGTCGCCGGGCTGCGCCCGCGCTGACCGCCGCCCACGCGGAGAAACGTCGCCAGCTCCCATTCCCGGGCGATGTCGGTGCATGCCTCGCGGCTCACGAGCCGCGACAGGCGCTGCGACAGGTCGCCCTCCGACGCGTCGGGGAAGCGGTCGACCAGGAGGTCCGCCACGACCAGGCCGAGCACGCGGTCGCCCAGGAACTCCAGGCGCTGGTAGGTCCTGGCGGCATCGGCGCCGTTGAGCGCGCTGGCGTGCGTCAGCGCGCGGGCGAGCAGGTCGCGGTCGCTAAAGAAATGGCCGAGCGTCTCTTCGAGGCGGCGCGGATCTGCGGGGCTCATAGAGTGTCGAAGATGCGGTCCACGCGCACGGACCACGGCCATTGCCAGAACGCCCAGGCCGGCGCGCCGTCGACGGAGAAGAAGATGATCTCGGCACGGCCGACCAGGTTCTCCGCCGGCACGTAGCCGACCGTCCCGTTGAGGAAGCGGCTGTCCTGGGAGTTGTCGCGGTTGTCGCCCATGAGGAAGTAGTGCCCGGGCGGAACCTCGAACACGCGGGTGTTGTCGCCGGGGCCGTTGTCGGTCTCGTCGAGCGTGATGTAGCTGACGCCGTTCGGCAGCGTCTCGCGAAACTGCCGGATCGACCTGTCCCGGCCGAACCGGTCGCGACCCTCCCACTCGCCGAGCGACTCGCGCTGCACCGGCTCGTCGTTGATGTAGAGCGCGCCGTCGCGCATCTGGATGCGGTCGCCCGGCAGGCCGATCACGCGCTTGATGTAATCGGTGTCCGGCTCGCGCGGCGGGCGGAAAACCGCGACGTCGCCGCGCTCAGGCCCGTCGCCCTCCCAGACCCGCCCGTCGAAGAGGGGCGGCGAGAACGGGAACGAGTACTTGCTGTAGCCGTAGCTGAACTTGGAGACGAAGAGATAGTCGCCGATGAGCAGCGTCGGCTCCATCGATCCGGACGGAATGTTGAACGGGTGAAACAGGAACGTGCGGAAGACCAGGGCGATCAGGAGCGCCTCGATAACGACCTTGACGGTTTCCCATACGCCGCCCTGCTGCGATTCCTTCTCGGCGCTTCGATCCGCCACGCTATCGACTCCATCTCTTCTCGTTCAGGGGTTTAGCGACACGCCGGGCCCGCCGCAATCGGCGCGCGGGCCAAAGCTGCACTATTGCGGCGCCTTTGCGGCGTCCTCGACCGCCTCGATGATCACGAAGGCCTGCGCAATGGGCCAGTCGTCCGTGATGGTGAGGTGGATCAGCGCAGCCGACCCGGCGGGGGTGATGGCGGCAAGCCGCGCCGCCGCCCCGCCCGTCAGCGCCATGGTAGGCTTGCCCGACCGCAGGTTCACTACGCCCATATCGCGCCAGAAGACGCCGGCGCGCAGCCCGGTGCCGAGCGCCTTGGCGCAGGCCTCCTTGGCGGCGAAGCGCTTGGCGTAGGAGGCGGCGCGTGCCCGCCGCCCGTCCGATTTCCGCCGCTCGACGTCCGTGAAGACGCGCGCCACGAAGCGGTCGCCGTAGCGCTCGATCGTCCTTTCCACGCGCCTTATGTCGATGAGGTCGCTGCCGAGGCCGATGATCATCGGGCGGTCACTGCACAGTCACTGGGCGGCGGTCCTCACCGGCTGCCGCGCCTCGTCCATCAGCGCGCGCATCATGCGCACGCTTTCCTCCAGCCCGACGAAGATCGCCTCGCCGATGATGAAGTGCCCGATGTTGAGCTCCGCGACTTCCGGGATGGCCGCGATCGGCTTGACAGTATCGAAGGTGAGGCCGTGGCCGGCATGCACCTCCAGGCCGAGCTCGGCGCCGTGCCGCGCCGCCTCCTTGATCCGGGTCAGGTGGCGCTCCACGGCGTCACGGTCGCCGGCGATCGCGGCCTCGCAATAGGCGCCGGTGTGCAGTTCCACGACCGGCGCGCCGAGCCGCCTGGCCGCGTCGAGCTGACGCGGGTCGGGCTCGATGAAGAGCGAGACGCGCACTCCGTGCCCGCCGAGCTCGCTCACGAAGCGCTGGAGGTGGTTGTGCCCGCCCGCGGCGTCGAGGCCGCCTTCGGTGGTGCGCTCCTCGCGCCGCTCCGGCACGATGCAGGAGGCATGCGGTGTGTGCCGGATGGCGATCTGCAACATCTCGTCGGTCGCCGCCATCTCAAGGTTGAGCGGCAGCGATATCTGGCTCATCAACCGCGAGATGTCGTCATCGGTGATGTGGCGACGATCTTCCCTGAGATGCGCGGTGATGCCGTCGGCACCGGCGCGCTCGGCGAACAGCGCCGCGCGCACCGGGTCCGGAACGCGCCCGCCGCGGGCGTTCCGCACCGTCGCCACATGGTCGATGTTGACCCCAAGACGGAGGGCCGGGCGCTCCGTCATGGCTCCTGCCTCGATTCGACCATCCGGCGCACTCCCATGCGCTTCCGTCGCGCCTGCTGGTAGGCGGAAACGCCTTTGTACGCAATAAGATACGTGAGCCCCCCGGCAATAAGCCCAAGCGGAAGGGCGCCGACCAGCATCGGCTTGATCAGTGGAATGATCTGCTCGAAGCTCTTGTTGGTCAGTTCGTGCTCCAGCCGGTCCGGCGCGCCGTCGCTCGCACCTCTGAGGATGATCTGGCCGATCTCGAACGTACTGGCCCAGATGAGCGGAAAGGTCAGCGGATTGCCGATCGCCGTGCCGAGGGCGCCCGCGATCATGTTGGCGCGGAGCAGCCAGGCAAGCACTACCGTCAGGATGAGATGCAGGCCGACGAACGGCGTGAACGAGGCGAAAGCCCCGACCGCGGCCCCCATTGCGATGGCGTAGGGGGTCCCCGACAGGCGCAGGATTCGCTTCGCGTAGTAGAGCGCCGATCGGCGCCAGCTGACGCGCGGCCAGAGCCACAGCCTGAAGCGGGACCAGAGCCCCAGCCGGGTGCGCCGCCTGAAAAGCATCAAACCTCTGCCTTGGCCGTTCCGCGGCCCTGCCGCCTGGCCTCGCGTTCGAACTCAGCCATTGACGCGCTCTGCCTGGCTGATGACCCGTTTTTCGCGCAAACCGGTTACGATCCGGTTCAGGTGCTTGAGGTTCCACACCTCCAGATCGATCTCGATCTCCGTAAAGTCGCGGCCGCGCCCGAGCATTCTCAGATTGTCGATATTGCCGTCGGCCGAGCCTATCGCCTCCGCGATCGTGGCGAGCGTGCCCGGCTCGTTCAAGGCCGACACCCGTATGCGCGCCGGAAACCGCTCCGTAGAGCCATCCGTAATGTCCCAGCGCACGTCGACCCATCGCTCCGGCTCGTCGTCGAACTGGCTGAGCCGGGGCGAATGGATCGGATATATGGTGATACCTTCGCCGGGTGTCAGGATTCCGACAATCCGATCCCCCGGCAAAGCCCCGCCATCGGGGGCGAACCGCACGGGGATATCGGTATCGAAGCCGCGGATGGGAATCCCGGTCGATTCGTCCCCGCCGGAATCCGCCGTGGGGACGCGGAACTTCAGGCTGGACCGGCCCGAAACGGTCCAGCCTTCGTCGCCATCGGCAGAGTTGGCGCGCGCTTCGCGATAATCCGGGTAGACCTCCTTGAGCACTGTCTGCGGCGACAGCTCGGTGCGCCCGACGGCGACCAGGAGATCGTCCGCGTCGGGCATGGCGAGCTTCGCCACCGCCGTCGACAGAGCGTGGTCGTCGAAGCTCTTGCCGGCCTGCTCGAAGCGCCGCTCAAGCGTGTGGCGGCCAAGCGCGGCATATTGCCTGCGCGCCTGGCTGCGGCTGGCACGCCGGATGGCGGCGCGCGCCTTGCCCGTCACCACGATCGACTGCCAGGCCGCCGGCGGCCGCTGCACCGAGGAGCGGATGATTTCCACCTCGTCGCCGTTCTGCAGCGGCTGGCCGAGCGGCGCGAGCTGGCCGTTGACCTTGGCGCCGATACAGGTGTCGCCGACGTCGGTGTGGACGGCGTAGGCGAAGTCGATGGGTGTCGCCCCGCGCGGCAGCGCGATCAGCCGGCCCTTGGGCGAGAAGCAGAAGACCTGGTCCTGGAACAGCTCCAGCTTGGTGTGCTCGAGGAACTCCTCGGGCGCGTCGCCGTGCGCGATCTGCTCGACCGTCTGCCGGAGCCAGGCATAGGCGCGGCTCTCCGCCGCAAGCCGCTCACGGTCGTCGGCGATCCCGTCCTTGTAGAGCGGATGCGCGGCGATGCCGTATTCGGCGACGCGGTCCATCTCGCGTGTGCGTATCTGAAGCTCCACGCGCTGCTGCCGCGGACCAATGATCGTGGTGTGGAGCGAGCGGTACTCGTTCTGCTTCGGCGTGGAGATGTAGTCCTTGAAGCGGCCGGGCACCATCGGCCAGGCCCGGTGCACGACGCCGAGCGCGCGGTAGCAGTCCTCCTCGTCCTTCACCAGCACGCGGAAGCCGAAGACGTCGGAGAGCTGCTCGAAGCCGATCGACTTGCGCTGCGTCTTGGAGAAGATCGAGTATGGCGACTTCAGCCGCCCGCGGATCTCCGCCTCGATGCCGTTTTTTGCGAGGCGCGCGGTCAGGTCCTTCTGGACCGTCTCGACCAGCGACCCGCTCTTTTCCTTGAGTTCCGAGAGCTTTGCGGCAATCGCCCCGTAGGCCTCCGGATTGAGGATGCGGAAGGAATGATCCTCAAGCTCGTCGCGAATGCCCTGCATGCCCATGCGGCCGGCGAGCGGCGCGTAGATGTCCATCGTCTCCTCGGCGATGCGCGCCCGCTTCTCCTCGGGGATGTAGCGGATAGTCCGCATGTTGTGCAGACGGTCGGCCAGCTTGACCAGGAGGACGCGGATGTCCTCCGCGACGGCAAGCAGGAGCTTCCGGAGGTTTTCCGCCTGCTGCTCCTCGCGCGAAGCAAGCTCCAGCCGCTGCAGCTTCGTGAGCCCCTCGACGAGCCGGCCGATCGAGGGGCCGAACAGGCTCTCGATCTCGGCGCGCGTCGCGCCGGTATCCTCGATCGTATCGTGCAGCAGGGCAACGGCGATGGAGGAATCGTCGAGACGCAGGTCGGTCAGGATCGCCGCGACCTCGAGCGGATGCGAGAAGTACGGGTCGCCGGACGCGCGCGTCTGTGCGCCATGCTTTTGCATGGCGTACACGTACGCGCGGTTCAACAAGTCCTCGTCGACGTTCGGGTTGTAGGCTGCAACCCGTTCGACGAGCTCATACTGGCGCATCATGGCCGATGGTCCCGCAGGAGCAGAACGCTTCCCAAGTCAGTAATATAGCTACTGCGAGGCCTCTTGCATCCCGATGAACGGGCGAAAAGGGCACACCGCTACGCGCTCCAGGGTGACGGTAAACCGCAGCCCGTATGGAGCGGAGCGAAATGCGGGGCTCTGACGCGACGGCCTTCCCGGATTGTGCGCCGGCGGCGCTCCCGGGGTTACGCGGGGATGTCAGTCCTCGCGGCGCTCCGGCGGATCGATGCTCTCCAGCCCGCGCAGAAGCTCCTCCTCCGACATCCGGTCGAAGGTCATGTCGGTCTCTTCCTCCGGGGCATCGGCCTCGATCGGCGTCGGCATAGACTCCGGCTCGTCCACCTCGACGTACTTCTGCAGCGAATGGATGAGGTCCTCGTTCAGGTCCTCCGGCGAGACGCCCTGGTCGGCAATCTCTCGGAGCGCCACGACGGGGTTCTTGTCGTTCTCGCGGTCGACTGTCAGCGGCGATCCGTTCGAGATCATCCGCGCCCGGTGGGCCGACAGGAGCACCAGCTCGAAGCGGTTCGGGACCTTGTCGACGCAGTCCTCCACGGTGATCCGCGCCATGGATCAAACCTCCAGATTTCGGGAATTGCCGCTGTGATAGGGACTCGGCGCGGCTTTTTCAAGGCGAGACAGCCGTGCATTATCGCGGATGGGTAAACCGAGAGACGCCATGACGGGCGGCAGGCTCCTTTGCGTCGCGTTGGGCGGATATCGCCACCAATGGACCGAATGCATCGAATCGCACCGCGCCTACGCGGTGCGCCACGGTCTGACCTACATGCTCGTCGAGCGGAACGAGCACCCGGCGTATTCGCCCAAATGGCTGAAATTCCATGTTGCCGAGGAGTTGCTGAGGGGCGGGTCAGACGTCTTCCTTGTCGATGCGGACGCGCGCATTCTGGATCGGACGCCGGCCTTCTCCGAAGTGCTCGCCGCTGCCCCGGAGGCCGACATCTTCTCGGCCGACGGCCGTTCGGGACGGCCGAACTCCGGTGTCCTTATGCTGCGGGCGGGGCAGGACAGCCTTGCAGCCGACCTCCTGCGCACCTGCATCCGGGAGTCCGGGAAGCCCATTCCTAAGGCAGACTTCGTGACGAGCGACGGCGAGAATGGGCACTTCATCCGCTTCGTGCGCATGGAGCCGTTCGCTTCACGCCACTTCAGCCTCGACGAGCGATGGAACAGGACCGTTCCGCCGGTCAGAGACAACGACTTCGTGGCTCACTACACCGGTCCGATGCGGTCCCACTATCTCGCCAGCCTGCCCCGGATCGACTTCGCGTGCCTGGAAGCGGAGCGCCATCCGCTCTGCCGGCACTTTCCGAAGTTGGAAGGCGTCGCGCGCGCGGACCTGCCCGCAGCGCTGGCGCAGGTAACCGATCTCGGCCGTCTGGAAGCGCTCACGATCCAGTTCGAAGCGCAGAACCGTGTTCCCGTGCCGCCGGTGGCCGAGTGCGCCTGGGGGCCTCTCCTGTGGCGAGTCGAGCACGCCACCGGATGGCTCGAGCGGCCCACTCGGCTGCTTGTGGAACGGCTGATGCCGCCGGGCGGGGTGGCGATCGATATTGGAGCGCATGTCGGGTACTACACGGAGCAGCTTACGCGCATAGCCGGCCCCGCGGGCCGAGTCGTCGCCCTCGAGCCGCATCCGCGAAACTTCGCAGTCTTGCGTCGGCGGATGGGCGGCCGGGCCGATGTCTATCGCCGGGCCGTCGGCGATCGTGTCGGCGACACAGTGCTTTACGAGGGCACCGGGCACAGCAACCACTCACTGTCCCGGCGATCCGGCGCTTCGGGCATTCCTGTTTCCGGCACCACGCTCGCGCGCATCTGTTCGGGACTTCGCCTCGAGCGGCTGGACTTCCTGAAATGCGACGCCGAGGGCGCGGAACACAGAATCTTCGCCGCGGCGGCGCCGCTGTTTCGGTCGTACGAAGGCCTTCGGGTCGTGCTGGAGATCAACCCCAGACAGCTCGCCCGGAACGGCGCGAGCCCCGGCATGATTCTGGAGCCCTTCGCGGAGGCCGGGCTGACAATGCGCCGCATAAACGACAACTATACACTCGGCCCGGCTAACAAGCTCTACGGGCGGGCCACCGCCAATTACCTCGCCATGCGCGAAAGCGCATGGTCAGAGCTTTCACCGCCGTGAGGGTTCCACTTGAGGCGACGGGACGTCGCCGGCACCGACCGCCCTTGAACCCCGGCCGAAAATTCCCTATCCGGCGGCATTCCGTTTCTTTGTACTTCGACCAGTCATTGCCTGGAGAATCAGAATGTTCGATCCGCGTGAAAAGATCGCGGTGCTCATCGACGGCGCCAATCTCTACTCCGCATCGCGCTCGCTCGGCTTCGACATCGACTATCGGCGGCTCCTGAGCGATTTCCGCCAGAAGGGCTATCTGGTGCGGGCGACCTACTACACGGCGCTAGCGGAAGATCAGGAATATTCCTCGCTCCGCCCGCTGATCGACTGGCTCGACTACAACGGCTACCGGGTCGTCACGAAGCCGCTCAAGGAATTCACCGACTCGCAGGGGCGGCGCAAGGTGAAGGGCAACATGGACATCGAGCTCGCCGTCGACGCCATGGAGATGGCGGAGCACATCGACCATTTCGTGCTGTTCTCCGGCGACGGCGACTTTCGTCATCTGGTGGAGGCGCTGCAGCGCAAGGGCAAGAAGGTGACGGTCGCCTCCACGCTTCGGACGCAGCCGCCGATGATCGCCGACGATTTGCGCCGCCAGGCAGACCACTTCCTCGAGCTGTCCGACCTCGCCGAGACCCTCGGCCGCGACCCGTCGCAGCGGCAGCAGCGCCCGGCGCGCGAGCCCCACGACGAGGAGGAGTACGAGGAGCTGTGAGTGGCGCCGAGAGCGCAGCTCCAACGGCGGAGGAGCCATCGCGCGACTGTCCGCTGTGCCCGCGGCTCGTGGTGTTCCGCCAGACGTGGCGCGAGCGGCAGCGGGGCTGGCATAACGCGCCGGTCCCGAGCTTCGGGGACAGAGGCGCAAGGCTGCTCATCGTCGGGCTCGCCCCGGGCCTGCGTGGCGCCAACCGCACGGGGCGCCCGTTCACCGGCGACTATTCCGGCGCGCTGCTCTACGGGACCCTCAAGCGCTTCGGCTTCGCACGCGGCGATTACCGCGCCGACCCCTCCGACGGGCTGCGTCTGGTGGATGCGGCGATCGTCAACGGCGTTCGCTGCGTGCCGCCGCAGAACAAGCCGACCCCGGCGGAGATCAACACCTGCCGGCAGTTCCTGGTGAGCGCCATCGATTCCTACGGCCGCGCCGAGGCGATCGTCGCCCTCGGCCGCATCGCCCACGAGACGACCGTGCGGGCGCTCGGCCGCAAGCCGGGCGAG
>CAZMJQ010000206.1:0-2800 GCA_964566475.1 uncultured Propylenella sp.
CCCTCGGTGAAGGGCGGTGAGGAGATTGTAAGCGAGGATCAGGAGGCGGGGATAAGTCGCGGGGAGGAAGCGGGTGCCGGTCGGGACGCAGGACGGGGCAGCTCGGCACAGCGCTCCACCTCCCCCTTGCGGGGAGGTCGAAATTTCCAAGCCGTCAGGCGCAGGAAATTTCGGGTGGGGGTTTGACCTAGCCGCCGCGACCCCCACCCGAAATTCGCGCGCATCGCGCGTCCCGCGCGACGCTTCGAATTTCGACCTCCCCGCAAGGGGGAGGTGGGCTCCGAATCCGCGTCCAGGCAGCATGCGGCTCCACCTACACCTTCCTTTCCTGCGCGTTCCAGAACCGCTCCAGGTTGGAGATCAGCGCCGGGCTGAAATGGCAATAGGCCTGCTCGCGCGCGTAGACCGAGAAGTAGCGGCGGAAGAGGTCGAGCGGCTCCAGCCCAACGCGGAAGGCGCGCCGGTTGGCGATGGCCCCGACCGCACCCGAATTGGTGAGCCCCTCGACCACCCGGTCGATCGCCGCGTCCATCGCCCCGGCCGGCGCGATCTCGTCGCAGATGAGCCGCCCTTCGGGGCTGTCGCACTCGAACCGACGCTCGTACTGGATCGCCTGGCGCGCGATGCGCTCGCCGGTGATGCGCGGCATCCTGAGATTGGCGGCGCCGGGGATGATCCCCTCCTTGCGCGCCGGCAGCGTCATGAAGGCGTCCGCTGCGGCAAGCACGAAGTCCACCGCGAGCAGAAGCTGGCAGTGCCCTCCTATTGCAAACGTGTCGACCACGGCGACCCACGGCTTCTCGGTGCAGCGGCCGTTGACGTCGTCGGGCACCGCGTCCGGCGACGCGACGCCGCGCAGCAGCTTGTTCACGTAGCCGAGGTCGCGCTCCACGTAGAACAGGTAAGGGATCTCGCCGCGATAGAGGCGCGTCAGGTTGATCCCCGCGCCCAGCACGTGCCGGTCCTTGTATTTCGGGTGCTCCACCGGGCCGCCGCGCAGCACCGCGATCGTGCTTGCGCGATCGAGGATCGCCACGTCGACGGCGGTCTCCATCAGCGCCAGCGTCGACCAGTCCTCGGCGTTGAGGAATCGCGGATTGGAGGCCGTGAGGTGCACGGCGTTGCCGCGCCGCTCCAGCCGCGCCGCCTCGAGGTCGAGCACCCCGTCGGCCGCGAAGCGCGGCACGAGCTCCGCCGCTTCCGGCCGCGGCAGGAGCATCGCATGGCAAAGGTGCGTCCCGCGCCTTTCGTCGGCGAGGACATGGGCGAGGAATATCCCCTGATCGACCTCATATCCCTCCTTCTCCCCCAGCAGCGACCCCTCCTCCGCAGCGATCTGCCCGCGGCTCGGGGTGAGGCCCGGCACGTGCTCCGCGGCCGCGAAGACAAGCTCCTCCAACCGCAGGAACCGCGATCCGTCAGCGGTCAGCGCGTCGTAGACCGCCGTGGCGTGGGCCGAGAGGAACCGCTCGCGGCTCGCGCGTGTCGCCTTAAGGATCGCCGCCGCGACGGCCACATCCTCCGCCTTGCGCTGCGGCTTCTTCGGAAGCCTCGCCAGAAGCTCGCCCGCGCGCCGCCAGAAGGCCGAATATCGCTCGCGATCCTTCGCAAAATCCGACGTGCCGGAGGGCTCGGACCGCGCCCAATCCTCCATCGCGGGGGCGGATGCGGCGCCAGCCTCTGTGCGAGCATCTTCCTGCAGTGCGCTCATCGCGACCTCCCTGACGTCAATCCCGTGGCCTCAGATCGATGATCCGCCTGGCCTTGCCGGCCGACCGCTCCATCGCGCCAGGCGCCTCGATATGGACCTTCACCGATACGCCGAGCACGTCCCTGATGCGCGATGCGGTCCTGGCGGCCAGCGCCTCGCACTGGCCAATATCGGACGCCGCGCGGCATTCCACCCGCACCGCAAGCTGGTCGAGGCGGTTCGGGCGCGACAGCTCCAGCACGTAATGCGGCGTGAGCAACGGATCGCCCGCGAGCACCTCCTCGATCTGCGTCGGGAAGACGTTCACGCCGCGCACGATGATCATGTCGTCGGTGCGCCCGGCGATCCGCTCGATGCGGCGGAACGGCGTCCCCTCCGCCGGCAGCAGCCGTGTCCGGTCGCGCGTGCGGTAGCGCACGATCGGCATCGCCTCCTTGGCGAGCGTGGTCAGAACCAGCTCTCCACACTCCCCTTCCGGCAGCACCTCGCCTGTATCCGGATCGATGACCTCAGGCCAGAAGCAGTCCTCCCACACCGTCAGATGCCCCTTGTCGCCGGGGAGCTCCTGTCCGACCCCCGGCCCGATCACCTCCGACAGCCCGTAGGAATCGTATGCCTCCGCCCCAAGACGCGCCTCGATCTCGGCGCGCATCGCCTCAGAGCACGGCTCCGCGCCGAAGAGCGCCAGACGCACGCTGCAATCCTCCGGCGCGACGCCGTGCGCTGCGAGCGCGTCGGCGATCACGAGCATGTAGGACGGCGTGGCGAGCAGGATGTCCGGACGCAGGTCGGCAATCATCCGGACATGCCGTTCGGTGCCGCCGCCGCTTGCCGGGATGACCGCCGCGCCGAAGCGCTCCGCGCCGGCGTGCCAGCCGAGCCCGCCGGTGAACAGGCCGTAAGGGATGGCGTTATGAACGATCTCGCCCGGCCTCGCTCCGGTCGCATGGAAGGAGCGCGCCATCAGCTCCGCCCAGATCTCCATGTCCTTCTTCGTGTAGCCCACAACAGTCGGCTTGCCGGTCGTGCCGCTCGACGCGTGGATGCGCGCGATCTCCCCGGTCGGCACGGCGAACATCCCGAAGGGGT
>CAZMJQ010000207.1:0-2623 GCA_964566475.1 uncultured Propylenella sp.
CAGGGGCGAGCCGGCGATCTACCGGCTCGTTCCGACGCTGGTGCGCGAGATGGGCCAGGCCTATCCGGAGCTCCCTCGCGCCGAGGGGCTGATCACCGAAACGCTGCAGCTCGAGGAGGCGCGTTTCCAGCGCACGCTGGCGCGCGGCCTGTCGCTGCTGGAGGAGGCGACGTCGACGCTCCACAAGGGCGACATCCTCGACGGCGAGACCGCCTTCAAGCTCTACGACACCTTCGGCTTCCCGCTCGACCTGACGCAGGACGCGCTGAAGAACCGCGGAATCGGCGTCGACCTCGCCGGCTTCACCGACGCCATGGACCGCCAGCGCGCCGAGGCGCGGGCGCATTGGGCGGGCTCCGGCGATGCGGCGACGGAAAACGTCTGGCTCGCGATCCGCGAGAAGCACGGCGCGACGGAGTTCCTTGGCTACGACGCCGAGACAGCGGAGGCGCAGGTTTTCGCGCTGGTGAGCGACGGTGCCGAGGTCGACGCGCTCTCCGAGGGTGACGAGGGCGCCATCGTCGTCAACCAGACGCCGTTCTACGGCGAGGCCGGCGGCCAGGTCGGCGACACGGGCGTGATCGAGTCGGAGAACGGCGCGCGCTTCCGCGCAACCGACACGCAGCGCAGGGCCGACGGCGTGTTCGTGCATCTCGGCAAGGTGGAGGTCGGCGGCTTCGTGACCGGGCAGGCGGTGCGGCTGACGATCGACTCCGCGCGGCGTACGACCATCCGCGGCAACCACTCCGCGACGCACCTGTTGCACGAAGCGCTGCGCCAGGCGCTCGGCACGCACGTCGCGCAGAAGGGCTCGCTCGTCGCGCCGGACCGGCTGCGCTTCGACTTCTCGCATCCGAAGCCAATCTCCGAGAAGGAGCTTTCCGCGGTCGAGGAGATGGCGAACGAGATCGTGCTGCAGGATGCGCCGGTCGAGACGCGCCTGATGGACCGCGACAGCGCCATCGCCTCGGGCGCCATGGCGCTGTTCGGCGAGAAGTACGGCGACGAGGTGCGCGTCGTTTCGATGGGCCGAGCGCTCACGGGCGAGAAGGCCGGCAAGACCTACTCTGTGGAGCTCTGCGGCGGCACGCATGTCGGGCGCACCGGCGAGATCGGGCTGATCACGCTTCTCGGGGAGAGCGCCGTGGCGGCCGGCGTACGCCGCGTGGAGGCGCTGACGGGCGCCGCGGCGCGCCATCATCTCGCCGAGCAGGACCGTCGCGTGCGCGAGATCGCCGCCAGGCTGAGGGTGCGCCCGGACGAGACGCTGTCACGCATCGACCAGCTCATCGAGGAGCGCCGAAGGCTGGAGCGCGAGCTCGCCGAGACGCGGAAGAAGCTCGCCATGGGCGGCTCCGGCGACGCGCCCGCGGTGCAGAAGATCGGCGCCATCAACGTCATGGCGCGCGCCGTCGAGGGCGTCGCGCCGAAGGACCTGCGCGGCCTTGTCGACCAGGGCAAGAAGCAGGTCGGATCGGGCGTGGTGGCGATCGTCGGCGTGAGCGACGGCAAGGCCGGCCTCGTGGTCGGCGTCACCGACGACCTGACGGACAGGATCAGCGCCGTCGACCTGGTGCGGATCGGCTCGGAAGCATTGGGCGGCAAGGGCGGCGGCGGCCGTCCCGACATGGCGCAGGCCGGCGGCCCGGATGCGGCGCAGGCGGACGCTGCGCTTCAGGCGATCACCGGACGGATCGGCGAGCTCGTCGAGGCCTGAGCGGAACGAGCCGTGCCCGGGTCAGATGCCGGTGGCCGGCGTTGCCGAGCGGCTCGTCGCGCAGCCGACGGAATCGGCCTCGGCCATGTCACGCTGCGTAGGCGGATAGGTGACCGCTACGATGCGGCCTTCGCCGTCGAACACGAGCACCGCAGCGATCTCGGCGTCGGTATTGGTCGAGCCCCGCTGCACCTCGACCCAGGCCCCGCCAGGGCCGCGGCCGAACGCGAGGGTGACCATCCGCGTGCGCGTGCCCTGCTTGACCGCCTCCGCCGGCCCTTCCTCTTCTCCATGGAGAACGAGCGGGAGCGCGCAGCCGGTTCCGTCGAAGCTCGCCTCCTGGAACGCCGCTGCGGGCGGTGCCGCCACGACCAGCGGAGCGCCGCGCGGGCCGGTCACGAGGTCGGGTCCAAGGAGCGCCGTCGCTGCGCCAAGTCCCAGGACCGGGATCGCCGATCCAACGAGAATGCGAATCATCGAGAGCCTCCAGAAAGGAGCCGAACGCATTCTAATATAGAGGAAAAAGCGGCGTTGGTAAGGCCGTCCCGAGACTGAGGCCTCCGGCCGGCGGTTCCGGGGCTCAATTGGCCGGCTTGCCGCCGCGCTTGCGCGGGCGGGCCGTGTCTTCTGGGCGGAGGCCGCGAAACGGATTATGTCTGCGGCCATGCCAGGAGACGCATCCCCTACGCCGAGCCCCGCAATCGTGCTTGTCGAGCCGCAGATGGGCGAGAACATCGGCGCGGCGGCCCGCGCGATGGCGAATTTCGGCCTGAGCGACCTTCGCCTGGTCAAGCCGCGCGATGGCTGGCCGAGCCGCAAGGCGCGCGCCTCGGCAAGCGGCGCGAGCGCCATCGTGGACGAGGCGCGCGTGTTCGAGAGCACCGAGGAAGCCATCGCCGACCTCAA
>CAZMJQ010000208.1:0-5757 GCA_964566475.1 uncultured Propylenella sp.
CGCTCTGCTTGACGCGATGCAGCGCGCGCAATAGCCCCTTTCTCTTGAGGATAAGCTCGAGGGGAGGCCCGGGGCGATGGACGTAAGCGGTGTCGCGGCGATCGTCACCGGCGGCGGCTCCGGGCTCGGCGCCGCGACGGCGCGTGCGCTTGCGTCCGCGGGCGCGAGGGTGACTGTCCTCGACCTCGACGAGACGAACGGTGCCGTGGTCGCGGACGAGATCGGCGGCATCTTCGCGGCGTGCGATGTGGCGGACGGCGAGGGGGCGGCTGCGGCGCTGGCTTCGGCGCGCGAGACGCACGGCGCGGCACGCATCCTCGTCAACTGCGCCGGCATCGGCCGGGCTGAACGGATCGTCGGGCGCGAGGGGCCAGCGTCGCTCGCGGAGTTCGAGACGGTCATCCGGGTCAACCTCACCGGCACGTTCAACATGATGCGGCTGGCCGCCGCCGATATGACGGCGCTCGAGCCGCTTCAGACCGGCGAGCGCGGCGCGATTGTCTCCACCGCTTCCGTTGCGGCGTTCGAGGGACAGATCGGGCAGGCCGCCTATGCCGCGTCGAAGGGCGGGATCGTGTCGCTCACGCTGCCGGCGGCGCGCGAGCTGGCGCGCTTCGGCATCCGCGTCAACGCTATCGCGCCGGGCCTCTTCCAGACTCCGCTGCTCGGCCAGCTCCCGCCGGACGTGCAGGAGAGCCTGGGGCAGTCCATCCCTTTTCCGAGCCGGCTCGGCGACCCGGCGGAGTTCGCCGCCCTGGTGCTTTCGATGATCGGCAACCCGTATCTCAACGGCGAGGTCGTGCGTCTCGACGGCGCGCTCCGCATGCCGCCACGGTGAAGCAGTCCTGCCATGCTCGTAAGCACGCGCGAGATCGAGATCGAATGGGGCGACTGCGACCCCGCGGGCATCGTCTTCTATCCGCGCTATTTCGAATATTTCGACGCGTGCACGGCGCGGCTCTTCGAGCTGGCGCTCGGGATGAAGAAGATCGCGTGGGCGAACCACTACGGGATCGTCGGGATACCGATGGTCGACACGCGCGCGACCTTCAGGATTCCGTCGCGCTACGGCGACGTCGTCACGGTGGAGACGCGCGCCACGGCGATGCGCCGCTCCAGCTTCGACATCGAGCACCGCATCGTGAAGGACGGCGCGCTGGCCGTGGAAGGCTTCGAGACGCGCGTGTGGACCGGCCGCGACCCCGACGACCCCTCGCGCATCCGTGCCGTGCCGATCCCGCGCGAGGTTATCGACCGTCTGAAAGAATAGCCTGGCCGCCGCATGTTGGGTGCGAGCTCGCCGATAACATGACTTATCTCGTCAACAATAACCAAGTCGTGGGTCCCGAAACACCAGTATCTCGCTCCTGAAATGGTGTGGTATGGTAGCGCGGACTGTCGGCACTGGAGCTCAGCCTTTCCGCTGCGCCCCTGGCATCGCATCGAAAGCGATGAAGCGCGACCGCCGCATCAGGCGGTTCCGTCGGACAGTCGGGGAGGAAATGCGAATGGCTGTGAACCTGAAAGTCAATGGTCAGGACCATGCCCTGGACGCGGCTGCGGACATGCCGCTCCTATGGGCGATCCGTGACCTCATGCAGCTTCCTGGAACGAAGTACGGCTGCGGCGCCGGACTCTGCGGCGCCTGCACCGTCCATGTCGACGGCGAGGCGGTGCGGAGCTGCCTGACCACCGTCGGCGAAGTCGAGGGCAAGGAGGTCGTAACCATCGAAGGCCTCAGCCCCGACGGCAGTCATCCCGTGCAGGTCGCATGGCGCGAGCACAACGTTCCGCAATGCGGCTTCTGTCAGACCGGCCAGATCATGCAGGCGTCTGCATTGATCGCCGCCAACCCGTCGCCGACGGACCAGGAGATCCTGGACGGCATGCAGGGCAACATCTGCCGCTGCGGCTGCTACCAGCGCATCGTCTCGGCCGTCCGCTACGCCGCCACGGGAGTGTGAAGCCATGCTGCATCATCTGAAGACCTATGGCGCGCCCCTTCCGGTTCCGGGCGCCGCGCGCGCGCAAATCGCGAATGTGAGCCGCCGCTCCATGCTGAAAGGCATGACCGGCTTTGTCGTGGCCATGCAGGTGCTGCCGGGGACGGCTCTCGCCTTCGATCCCTATCCGCACGGCGGTCTCGACATGCCGCACGGCGTAATCAACGACCCGCACGTCTTCGTATCGATCGCGCCGGACGGGACGGTGACCATCGTCGCGCACCGCTCCGAGATGGGCACCGGCTCGCGCACCTCCATCCCGATGGTCATTGCCGACGAGATGGAAGCCGACTGGGACCGCGTGAAGATCGTCCAGGCCGAAGGTGACGAGCCGAAATACGGCAACCAGGACACCGACGGGTCGCGCAGCCTTCGCCACCACATCCAGCCGGCCCGCGAGATGGGCGCGGCCATTCGCCGGATGCTGGAAGAGGCCGCCGCCCAGCAGTGGAACGTCGGCGTGGAGGACGTCGTCGCGCGCGGGCACGAGGTGGTGCACCGGACGCTCGGCACGAGCCTCGGCTACGGCGACCTGGCGAAGGCGGCCATGGCCCTGCCGACGCCGGCCCGCGACGCGCTCACCTTCAAGGACGAAAAGGAGTTCCGCTACATCGGCAAGGGCGCCGTGCAGATCTATGACCTGCACGACATCACCACCGGCAAGGCGGTCTACGCCGCCGACGTGAGCGTGCCCGGCATGAAATACGCCGCGGTGGCACGGCCGCCGGTAGTCGGCGGCACGGTCGTCTCGGTGGACGACACCGCGGCGCTCGCGGTGCCGGGCGTGGAGGCAGTCGTGCAGATTCCCGCCGCGCCGCTCGGCTCCAAGTTCAAGCCGCTCGGCGGAGTCGCCGTGGTGGCGTCGAACACATGGGCCGCGATCAAGGGTCGTGACGCTCTGGTGATCGAATGGGATGACGGCGAGCACGCCTCCTATGCGACGCCCGCCTACGAGCAGGAGCTCCGCGCCTCGGCGGCCCAGCCCGGGACGCCGGTGCGCGATCAAGGCGACGTCGAAGCCGCGCTTGCGGGCGCCGCTCGCGTATTCACGCAGGAGTACTATGAGCAGCACATGGTGCATGCCCCGATGGAGCCGCCGGCGGCGCTTGCCAGTTTCGCGGACGGGAAATGCGAGGTCTGGGGCTGCCTGCAGAGTCCGTACGGGGCGCGTGGCGACATCGCGGACTTCCTCGGCGTGCCGATCGAGGACGTCACGGTCCACGTAACCCTGCTCGGCGGCGGCTTCGGGCGCAAGTCGAAGTGCGACTTCGCCATCGAGGCGGCGTACCTGTCGCGCGAGGTCGGGGCTCCCGTCCGCGTGCAGTGGACGCGCGATGACGACATCCGCCACAGTTTCCACCACACCACCTCGGTGGAGCGGATCGAGATCGGGCTCGACGCCGAGAACAAGCCGGTCGCGTGGCGGCACCGGAGCGCGCAGCCTTCGTTCTTGTCGACCTTCGCGCCGGACGAGGGCAACCAGCATCCGGTCGAGATCGGCATGGGGCTGGAGGACATGCCCTTCGACATCCCCAACGTCCGCGCCGAGCATTGCAAGGCGATGGCGCACACGCGGGTGGGCTGGTTCCGCTCCGTGTCGCATATCGGCCGCTGCTTCGCGCAGCAGTCGATCATCGCGGAGCTCGCCGCCGAGCTCGGCCGCGACCAGAAGGAGTTCCTCCTGGAGGTGATCGGGCCGCCGCGCACGGTGGACTGGCAGGCATCCGGCATGCAGCAGGCGTTCTGGAACCATGGCGAGCCGAACGACGAGTTCCCCATCGACACGGGGCGCCTCGCCAACGTGATCGAGCTCGCCGCCACGAAGGCCGGGTGGGGCAGGAGCCTGCCTTCCGGCGAAGGGCTGGGGATCGCCGGGCACCGGAGCTTCGTGACCTACATCGCCGCCGCGGTGCACGCCAAGGTCGGCGCGGACGGGGTCGTGCGGGTGCCGGAGGCGCATGTCGCCATCGACTGCGGCTTCGTCGCCAACCCGGAGCGCGTGCTGTCGCAGATGCAGGGCGCGGCCGTCTTCGCCATGACGGCCGCCATGTATAGCGGCATCACCTATGAGAACGGCGCCGTCCAGCAATCGAACTTCCACGACTACGAGATGGTGCGCTCCGACAATTTCCCGGAGATTGTGCACGTGCACATCGTGGAGCACCCGTTCTCGGTGCATGCGACCGGCGTCGGGGAGCCGGGCGTTCCTCCGTTCATTCCGGCGCTCACCAATGCCATCTTCAATGCGACCGGCAAGCGCATCCGCGACCTGCCGATCGGCGGCCAGCTGAGCGCATAGGGCCGGTAAGGATCACAGAAAGTGGAGCGCCGGCCCACCGGGCCGGCGTTCCATTACAACGCATCTCCGCCCGACCGCACCCACATCGTCGTCAAATCGTTTACATTTTCTCGAACATGATGCTCCGAGTCGCGCGGGCGGACAGACAGACGATGAGCGTTCAAGACACGGCGTTTATTGCCGAGCGTCCTCGGGCCTCGAATGCGCGAGGCTCGAAGCGATTTGCCCCGGCGGCGGTGATGCTGGCCATGCTGCTGGCGGCGTCCGCCGTACAAGCTGAAACCCCGACGGAGATCGAGCGTCGGATCGAGGCGGTGTTCGACATTGTCCTGGCGGTTCCGGCCGACCCGGCATCGCCCCTGGCCCGGCGCGCTGCGGAGCGGCGCGCCCGCGATGCCGGCGTTGGCGTGGCGGCGCTCCCCTATACCGGGCTCGCGACGGAGCTGGATGCTTATCAGGCTCGCGCGCCGGAGGCAGGCGGCATCATCGTGGAGGCGCGTCTGCCGCGCCCGCGGCCGGAGGACGTGCCGATCATCACGGGCAGCATTGTGCCGGCCGCTCCGGGGATCGATGCGTCCGCGGCGGAGGCGGGATACCTCAACCGGTTCGCCGGATCGTTCTCGGGGTCCGGCGAGGTGCAGCGCAATGCGAACGAGCGGCCGATGCGCGTCGAGTGCAAGCTGGCGGGCAGGCCCTCCGCCAACGCGGTGTCCATCAGCGGCGAATGCGGCGCCTTCATCGTCTCCAGAGAGATCAGCGCCGACATCCGCTACGATCCGGCCTCCGGGCGCTATACGGGCACGTATGTCGGCTCCGACGTCGGCCCGGCGAGGCTCTCGGGCAGACGCAACGGCGATACGGTCGTCATGGCGATCAAATGGCCGAAGCCGGTGAATGGCGACACGGACGCGCTCATGACCATCCGCAATACCGGCAACGGCGCGCTCGCCATCACCGTAAAGGACACCCTGCAACCGGGCGGGCCGCAGACGGAAGTGACGCGCATCGCATTGAGCCGGTAGCCTTCCGAGCGGGGCTATGGCTCCGCCGCGGCGATTGTCCTAAACCCGCAGCATGCAGCCTCTCGATTGGGACGATCTGGCGCGGGAGCTCGACCTTTGGGCGGAGTCTGGGCGCGTCGCGACGCTCTGGTGGCGCGACGACGACGCGGTTGAGCCGACCCCGGCGCTCGCGCGGCTGCTCGATCTGGCTGAAGCGTTCGACGTCGAGATCGGTCTTGCGGTGATCCCGGCGACTGCGCGAAAGAGCCTCGCCACGGCGCTCGACGGGCGTTCGTATGTCGCGGTCCTGCAACACGGCTACCGGCATCGGAACCACGCAGCGGCCGGTGCTCCCGCGATGGAGTGCGGCGGCCCGCGCCCGGTCGATTCGGTGCTGGACGAGATGCGCGAAGGGCGCGGCCTCATGCAGGAGCTGTTCGCCGCGCGTGCCGAG
>CAZMJQ010000209.1:0-4264 GCA_964566475.1 uncultured Propylenella sp.
GAGGAGATGGACCGCTTCCTGCGGCGCAGGCGGGAGATCGAGGCGGAACTGCGCGCCGCGCTCGACAGCGGCGACCAGCTCCTGATCCAGTATCAGCCGCTCTTCTCTCCGGATTCCGCCGTTCCTCTCGGCATGGAAGCTCTACTGCGGTGGCAGCACCCGATGCACGGCATCATTGCGCCCGCCGTCTTCGTTCCGATCGCCGAGGAGACGGGACTGATGCAGGAGATGGGCGAGTGGGTGCTGCGTCAGGCTTGCGCGGAAGCGACGCGCTGGCCGGGCATCCGGCTCGCCGTCAATGTTTCCCCGGTTCAGTTCCGCAGCCCCGGCTTCGCCGACACGGTGGCCGCAGTCCTGCGGGAAACGGGCTTTGAGCCCGCAAGGCTGGAGCTGGAGATCACCGAAAGCCTGCTGGTCGATAACACGGATGTCTCGAGCAGGGCCATCGCGCGGCTGCGCGCCGCTGGTGTGCGGATCGCGCTCGACGACTTCGGGACCGGCTACTCGTCGCTCAACTACCTGAACAGATTCGCGGTGGACAAGATCAAGATCGATCGGTCCTTCATCCAGAATCTCGACACCTCGGCCGCATCCGACGCCATCGTGCAGGCTATGATCGACCTTGCCAAGGCGATGGGCGTGGAGGTGACGGCGGAGGGCGTGGAGACGGACCGGCAGCACGCGTTCCTGAAATCCGTCGGCTGCAACGAGCTGCAGGGGTTCCTTCTGTCGCGGCCCCTCGCGGTGGACGAGGTGGATCGCCTCCTCGGCCTCGATGCGCCGGCCGAGGCCGCGGCTTACGTCGCGGCCTGAGACCCTACTCCGCCGGAGCCATCGCTTCGCGCGGGCGCCTGATCGGCCGGTCGATGTGCGCCCAGTGCGGCCGCTCGAACAGGAACCGGCCCCAGCCGCTCCGCTGGATCATCGCGTAGAGCACCAGCGGGCCGACGATGCCGGCTGTCGTCACCAAGAGAGAGATCGTCCCCACGTCGGGAATGATTCCGAGCTTCAGGAGCACCGCGCGGCTCGCCGCCATCGGCAGGAAGAAGGCGAGGTAGACGACGATGGTGTGCTCGCCGAGCCAGCGCAGCGGCCGCGCCGGCAGGCTGTCGGCAAGGAGCGTCGCTCCGGCGACGATCGCCAGCGCGCCGGCCATCCCGAGCGCCAGGCTGACGAGCGGCAGGTCGGCGTAGCCGCCGAAGACGAGGAGCCCGTTCAGCATCGCCCACAGCGCCAGCCCGGTCAGCGCCAGCCCGCGGTCGCGCGCCGCCTCGCCGGCCAGGCGGAAGATGTGCGCCGCGAAGACGTAGCCCGAATAGAAGTAGACGAAACGGGCGGCGAACTCGTCGATCAGGACCGAGCCGGTGTGGATCGGTGCGATCTCCAGCGCTGCGGCCGCGAGCCAGACGAGCGGCCATGGGACGCTCCTCAGGAGCCGCGTGACGACGAAGAAGAGCGCCAGGTGATAGATGAACCAGAGCGTGCCCCAGGGGTCGACGAAGGCGAAGAGGTAGTGGCCGAGCGCCCCCTGCCAGCCGAGCTCTGCGGTCAGCCCGGGCGCCTTGAAGGCGAACTGGACCGTCAGCCACAGCACGTAGAAGTAGGCGAAATGCAGCACCTTCCGGTCGAAGTAGAGCCGCCACGGTGCGTCGATGCGGCGCGCCAGGAAAAGCCCGGCGATGAGGAAGAAGTCCGGCATGCGGAAAGGCCGGGCGAATTCAACGAGATAGCCCATCCAGCCGGTCCCGCCCGCAGCATGCTCCACGCCCAGCGTGGAATGCATCATGACCACCATCACGATGCAGATGCCCTTGGCGACGTCGACCCAATCGACGCGTTCGCTCATGACGGGAATCCTCGCTTTGCCGCTTTCCCGTCTATTTGCTGACTTTCCCGCCGCCTGTCGCCTTATTCCTAAAGAGAGGGTAAATGCTGAACGGGGTTTTAACCGCCCCTTAAATCGACAAAATTAGCGTCGAAAGGCCAAACCGGACAAAAAGGGGCCGGACAAAAGGGGCCGGACACAAGGGGCAAGTGGGGACGTATGGCGCGCCGCGAGCGAACTCGACGTATCGAACCGAACTTCGCCGGCGCAGCCCCGGACGGGCTTGCCGCGGCGCCGGACGATCGGCCGGGCGGCGATCGTCGTCAGAAACAGTCCGGTAAGCGCCGCGCCGCCGGGCGCAAGTCCGGCCGCGACAAGCGCAAGCGCCGCTCGCTGCCGCGGCGCCTGCTCAGCAGCGCCTTCTACTGGACGCTCATCATCGGTCTGTGGGTCGGCATCGCCGGCGCCGGGCTCGTCGGCTACTACGCCGCGGAGCTGCCCGGTGCGTCGGAATGGCGTGTGCCGGACCGTCCGCCCAACATCCAGATCGTGGCGGTCGGCGGCGAGCTGATCGGCAACCGCGGCGACACCGGCGGCGAATCGGTCAACATCAAGCTGCTCCCCGCCTATGTGCCGAACGCGGTGATCGCCATCGAGGACCGCCGCTTCCGCAACCACTACGGCGTCGACCCGCTGGGCGTGCTGCGCGCGCTGGTGGAGAATGTCGCCACAGGCGGCAGGGGGTCGGGCGGCTCCACGCTGACCCAGCAGCTCGCCAAGAACATGTTCCTCACGCCGGAGCGCTCCATCAAGCGCAAGGTGCAGGAGGTCGTGCTCTCGCTGTGGCTGGAGACGCAGTACAGCAAGGACCAGATCCTGGAGATGTACCTGAACCGGGTCTACTTCGGGAACGGCGCCTACGGCATCGACGCCGCCGCACAGCGCTATTTCGACGTGCCGCCGGGCGAGCTCACGCTGAAGCAGGCCGCGCTTCTCGCCGGCGTGCTCCCGGCGCCGAGCCGCTACGCGCCGAACCGCAACCCCGAGGCGGCGCAGCAGCGCGCCTCGCTGGTCCTCAACGCCATGACCGATGAGGGCTACATCACCCCCGACGAGGCAGAGCAGGCCCGCAGCCTGCCGGTGGAGGCCGCCTCCTACCAGCTCAGCCGCAGCGGCAACTACATCGCCGACTGGGTGCAGGACCTGCTGCCGTTCCATCTCGGCGCGGTCGAGCATGACGTGGTCGTGGAGACCACCGTCGACCTCACCCTGCAGGCCGCCGCCGAGCGGGCGCTGAAGTCCACGCTCGAGGAGGAGGGAGAGAAGTACGGCGTCGGGGAGGGCGGCATGGTGGTCGTCGACGGCACCGGCGCCGTGCGCGCCATGGTGGGCGGCCGCTCCTATGCCGACAGCCAGTTCAACCGCGCCGTCTCCGCCAAGCGGCAGCCCGGCTCCGCGTTCAAGCCGTTCGTCTACCTGACGGCGGTGGAGCAGCTCGGCTACCGGCCCGACACGCTCATGATCGACCAGCCGGTGACGATCGGCGACAAGCAGTGGCAGCCGCACAATTACGACGGCCGGTACCGCGGGCCGATGACGCTGAAGGAGGCGCTCGCCAAGTCGATCAACACCATCGCCGCGCAGCTCATCGATCAGGTCGGCGCGGAGGCGGTGGTGCAGACCGCCAAGCGCCTGGGGATCAACTCGCCGCTGGCGCCCAACCCGTCGCTCGCGCTCGGCACGTCCGAAGTGACCCTGCTGGAGCTCACCGGGGCTTACGCGCCGTTCTCCAACGGCGGATATGCCGTCCTGCCGTTCGTCATCCAGCGCATCCGCACGCCGCAGGGCGACGTGCTGTTCGAGCGCTCCGGCTCCGACCCGACCCGCGTGCTCAGCATCGAGAGCGTGGCGCTGATGAACGACATGCTTCAGGCGACGGTGGAGACGGGCACCGGCTCGCGCGCCGACCTGCCGGGCTGGCCGACCGGCGGCAAGACGGGCACCAGCCAGGAGTTCCGCGACGCCTGGTTCGTCGGCTACACCGCCAACCTCACGACCGGCGTGTGGGTGGGCAACGATTCCAACGCGCCGACCAAGAGCGCGTCCGGCGCCAACGTCCCGGCGATGGCCTGGGCGAAGTTCATGCAGGAGGCGCACAAGGGCGTGCCGGTGGCGCAGCTTCCCGGAACCGAGCTCATCTCCTACCTCATGGCGCAGCCCGCGCCGCAGCCGGAGTATGACCAAGGCGGCGGCGGATGGCAGGTGGTGCATCAGGTGAGCCCCGAGGAGCAGGCGGCGAACGAGGCGCGCATGCGCAACTGCATCCTCAACCGCAGCCCCGACTGCGCAAGCCAGGCGCCGCTCGTCGTCCAGACCCCCCCGCGCCGCGAGCGCCGCGGGTTCTTCGAGCGGCTGTTCGGGGGGTAGTAGAGGACCCCG
>CAZMJQ010000210.1:0-7404 GCA_964566475.1 uncultured Propylenella sp.
CGGCGGCGCGGCCTTCGACTTCCCGCAGTCGCTCGCCCAGCAGATACCCGCAACGGATAACGGGCTGATGGTCGGCATAAGGCCGGAGGGCGTGCTCGTCGCGCGGCAGGACGTTGCGGGCCACGTGCCCGTCGAGGCGCACATCATCGAGCCGCTCGGGGCCTACGACATCGTCGATCTGAAGATCGGCGATACCTTCCTGCGCGCCCGCACGGCGAGCGGGTTCGTCGGCAAGCCGGGCGACACGGTCTGGGCGCGGCTCGACCCGGCGCAGACGCACTTCTTCGATTCCCGCAGCGGCGATGCCATCAAGGTGAGGCTGGGCGCATAGATGGCCGAGATCAGGCTCGATCACGTCACCAAGACCTTCGGCGCCGCCAAGGCGGTCGACGACCTGTCGCTGGAGATCGCCGACGGCGAGTTCTTCGTGCTGCTCGGCCCCACGGGAGCGGGGAAGACGACCACGCTGCGCCTGATTGCCGGCCTGGAGAAGCCGACCAGCGGCGCCGTCTTTATCGGTGGCGAGGACGTGCGCGAGTGGAGCGCAGCGGAGCGCGACGTGGCGCTGGTCTTCCAGTACTATTCGCTTTATCCGCGCTACACCGTCTACGAGAACCTCGCCTTTCCGCTGAAGTCGCGGGTGCGTAACTACGCGGCCGATGAGATCGAGGCGCGCGTGCAGCGCGCGGCGAAGACGCTCCGCATCGAGCATCTCCTTGAGCGCAAGACCGACAAGCTCTCCGGCGGCGAGATGCAGCGCGTCTCGATCGGCCGGGCGATCGTGCGCGAGCCGCGCGCCTTCCTCATGGACGAGCCGCTCTCCAACCTCGATGCCAAGCTGCGCGAGTCGTTGCGTGCGGAGCTGAAGGACCTGCAGATGAAGCTCGGTGCGACGTTCCTCTTCGTCACGCACGATCAGATCGAGGCCATGTCGATGGGCGACAAGGTCGGCGTGCTGAATGAGGGTCGGCTGGCCCAGGTCGGCACGCCGCAGGAGATTTACAACCAGCCCCGCGACACCTTCGTCGCGTCGTTCGTCGGCTCACCCGCGATGAACCTGCTGGAGGGCGAGCTGCGTGACGGGTCCGTCTCCGCGATGGCGGGCAAGCTGGAGCTGCCGCTTCAGCGCAGGCAGTCGCGCTCCGGCCCCGTCACCGTCGGCATCCGCTCGGAGGATATCCGCGTCGGCCCCGGCGAGGCCTTCGAGGCGCGCGTGCACGACATCGAGAACCACGGCGTGGAGAAGATCGTGACGCTGCGCGTCAACGACCATCTCTTCCGGGCGACGGTTCCGGCCATGGTCGGCGTCGAGGTGGAAAGCACCGTCAAGTTCAGCTGGGATCCGGCGAAGCTGCACTGCTTCGATCGCGGCAGCGGCGTCAACCTGGCGTCCGGTTGAGGTAGGGCGGCAAGCCGCCGACGGCTGCGGCCGCGATCGCGAGAGGGCACATGCTACTCGGCTTCAATCTTCTCCTGTGGACGACCCACGTCACCGAGGCGGACTTCCCGATTCTGGAGAAGCTGAGAAACGCGGGCTACGACGGCGTCGAGGTGCCGATCTTCGGCGGCGCGGTCGAGGATTACGCGGCGATCGGCAAGGCCATCAAGGACAACGGCCTCCGCGCCACCGGCGTCTGCGTCATCCCGGACGCCGCGCACAATTGCCTGAGCGAGGATCCCACAGTCCGCGAGGCCGGGCTCGGCCACATCAAGTGGGCCGTCGACTGCTGCGCCGCGACCGGCGGGGAGGTGCTGTGCGGGCCGTTCCACCAGCCGCTCGGAGAATTCACCGGCACACCGCCGACCGACGGGGAGCTGGATCGCCTAGCCGGCGTGCACCGGCAGGCGGCGTCCTACGCCGCCGACAAGGACATCACGCTGTCGGTGGAGCCGCTCAACCGGTTCGAGTGCTATGTCCTGAACACGGTCGCCGATGCGGCGAACATCGTTCAAAGTGTCGGCGCGTCGAACTACGGGCTCCTCTACGACACCTTCCACGCCAACATCGAGGAGAAGGACCCGGTGGGCGTCATCGCGCCAAATGTCGGAGCGATCAGCCATGTGCACCTCTCGGAGAACGACCGCGGCACGCCGGGCAAGGGCCATGTGCCGTGGAGCGCGACGCTGAAGGCGCTGAAAGAGAGCGGCTACGAGGACTGGTTCGTGATCGAGGCGTTCGGCAGCGCACTGCCGGACCTCGCGGCCGCCACCCGCGTCTGGCGCGACTTCTTTCCCTCGCGCGAGGAGGTCTACCGCTTCGGCCACGACTTCCTGCGGGAGGAGTGGGCCAAGGCCTGACGGCCACCCCAGGCGCCGGCGTGCCCTAATCGGGCCTTCGCGCCGCTCTCCCCCGGCCGGACAGGAGCAGATGCCGGACCAGCCTTTCGGCTTCGACGGTGAGCAGGAGCGCCACGCCGACTGCGAACACCGCCACGCCGTCCAGGAACGCAACGGGCCGCGTATCGAACAGGGCCTGCATCGGCGGAAGGTAGGTGAAGGCCAGCTGGGCGACCACGACCACGGCGATTCCGATGAGCACCGCCGGCGTTCCCAGGACGCCCTGCCAGGTCAGAGACGACCCGTGCACGTATCGGACGCTGAACAGGTAGAATATCTCCATAACGATGATCGTATTGACCACGATGGTGCGGGCGGTCTCCAAGGCAAGCCCGCGCTCGAGCGCCCAGTGGAACATGCCGTAGACGCCTGCCACGAAAAGGAGCGATACGAACAGCACGCGCCAGAGGATCGCCCTCGACAGCAGCGGCTCCGTCGTCGGGCGGGGAGGTCGCCGCATCGTGCCGGGCTCCGTCGGCTCGAACGCGAAGGTCAGTCCGAGCGCGACGGCCGTCACCATGTTGATCCACAGTATCTGGATCGGCGTTATCGGGAGCGTCCCTCCGAGCGCTAGCGCCGTGATGATCGCGAAGAACTCACCGCCGTTCGTCGGCAGTGTCCAGGCGATGACCTTCCTCAGATTGTCGTAGACCGTGCGTCCTTCGCGAACCGCGGCGACGATCGTTGCGAAGTTGTCGTCCGCGAGGACGACCTCGGCCGCCTCCTTCGCCGCCTCCGTTCCCTTCTCCCCCATGGCCACGCCGATGTCCGCGCGCTTCAGCGCCGGCGCGTCGTTGACGCCGTCGCCCGTCATCGCGGTGACTTCTCCGCTGACCTGCAGGGCTTCCACCAGGCGCAGCTTGTGCTCGGGGCTGGTGCGCGCGAACACGGTCACCTCGTGCGCCGCTTTTCTGAACGCCTCGTCGTCCAGCGCGTCGAGCTCCTGGCCCGTGATGGTCTTGGGATCGTCCGCCAGCTCGAGCTGCCGCGCGATCACCGAGGCGGTCGTCGCGTGGTCGCCCGTTATCATCTTCACCCGGATGCCGGCGCTCCGGCAGTCGCGCACGGCGGCGATCGCCTCATCGCGCGGCGGATCGATGAGACCGACCACGCCGAGAAGGACGGCTCCGCCCTCCACATCGGCGAACGTCAGGGCATTCTTCTCGCCGGGCATCGGCCTGGCTGCGAAGGCCAGCACGCGCTGACCCTGCCGCGCCAGGGCGTCGATGCTCTCGCGCCAGTATGTCACGTCGATCGGCTCATCGCCCGCGGCGCCCCGCTGCCGGTCGCACATGGAAAGCAGCCGCTCGGGCGCGCCCTTTATGTAGGCGACGCCTCCATGCTCGTGGCTGTGATGCAGGGTCGCCATGTAGCGGTGGACCGCGTCGAAGGGGATCTCGTCGTCGCGGGGAAGCTCTTTCCTGAGGACATCGCTGTCCCATCCGGCCTTGATCGCGAAGGAGACCAGCGCCCCTTCCATGGGATCGCCGTCGACGATCCAGGTGTCGCCGGACATTGTGAGATCGGCGTCGTTGCACAGGAGCGCCGCGCGGGCCGTCTCCGACAATACGGGGTCCGAGGTCGGATCGACCTCCATCCCGTCCCGCTGGAAGCCGCCCTCCGGCCTGTATCCGACCCCCGACACCTCGAAGACGCGGCTCGCCGTCACCGCCGCTCGAACGGTCATCTCGTTGCGTGTCAGCGTTCCCGTCTTGTCGGAGCAGATGACGGAGACCGACCCGAGCGTCTCCACGGCCGGCAGCTTGCGGATGATGGCGCGCCGTGCCGCCATGCGCTGCATGCCGATGGCGAGCGTGACCGTCATGACGGCCGGCAGCCCCTCGGGGATCGCCGAGACGACGATGCCAATGACGATCATGTAGGCGTCGGACCAGTGGTAGTCGCGTGCGAGGAGGGCGAAGGCGAACACGGCCGCCGCGCCAGCCAGAATGATGACGGTGAGCTGGCGCGCCAGCCTGTTGATCTGCCTGAGCAGCGGCGTCGTCAGCCGCTCCACGCTACCGACCAGCGTGCTTATCCGTCCGAGCTGCGACTCGCCGCCCGTGGCGACTGCGATGCCGGCTCCAGTCCCGGCCGCGACGAAGGTCCCGGAGAACGCCATCGATGTGCGGTCGCCGAGGGCAGCGTCCGCTTCTACCGGCCCGACGCCCTTGTCGGCGGCGACCGACTCGCCCGTCAGCGCCGCCTCGTCGATGCGCAGGTTCCGCGCGCGCGCGAGCCGCAGGTCCGCGGGCACCCGGTCGCCCGCATTGAGGAGCACCATGTCGCCCACGACGATCTCGTCCGCGGGCAGCGTGACGCGCCGGCCGTCGCGCATCACGGAGGAATGCGGATCGATCATCGCACGGATCGAATCGAGCGCGTTCTCGGCGCGCCCTTCCTGCAGGAACCCGACGATCGCGTTGATGACGACGACGGCGAGGATGACCAGCGAATCGGCGACGTGGCCGATCGCGGCCGAAAGAACCGCCGCCGCCAGCAGCACGTAGATCAGGAGGTTGTGGAACTGCAGCAGGAAGCGGACGACCGGACCACGGCGCTTCGATTCGGGGAGCCGGTTCGGACCGAATCGCTCCAGCCGCGCCCGCGCCTCGCCGGAGCTCAGCCCCGACGCCCCGGAGCCCAGCTCTTCCACGACCGCCTCCGCCGGCAGCGCGTGCCAGTCCCGATTGTGCTGCCGGCTCGCGGTCGCCGTGTCCGGCGTGCTCATGGCGCGACAGGGCCAGCGCAGGAGCGCGCCGCGCCGGCGAGCAGTCGCCAGAGCTCAGGCCGCTCCGGTACCGCGACGTCCATACCGCGCCCCGCTCAGTTCGCCAGAAGGAGCGGGTAGGGGACCTTCGCCAGCATGCTGCGCGAGACGCCACCGAGCACGCGCTCGCGGAAGCGGGAGTGGCCATAGCACCCCATCACGATCAGCGTGGCCCCGAAGTCGAGCGCCTGGGCTTCCAGTTCCTCCGCGACGTTTCCGCGCGACCCGCCGAAGCTCGCCGTCTCCACCGGGACCCCGTGGCGAGCGAGCGTCTTGGCGATGTCGTCGCCCGGCGTGAACTGCCGGACCGGATCGTCGAGGAATCCCTGGACCGAGACGATCTTGACAGCCTCCGCATGGGTGAGGAGCGGAAGCGCATCGAAGACGGCACGCGTCGCTTCGCGGCCGCCGTCCCAGGCGACAAGGACGCGGGCGGCGAGCGGCGTTGTGCTCCAGTCTTTCGGCAGCGCGATCACCGGACGGCCGGAGGCGAACACCAGCTCCTCCAGCTGGTGGCGTCCGAGCGACGCATCGTCGGCAAACTGAGGCGCGAGAACGATGTCGGCGGCCCGCGCCGCCGAGCCCGCGTGAGCGGAGACGATCACATCGGGCGACCGTTCAGCGCGCCACTCAGAGGCAATGCCGGACTGCCGGCAAGCCTCTGCAAAGGCCGCCTCGGCCTCCTCGCGCTCCTGGTCGGCGGCCGCGATCTGCGCCTCGATGTATGAGGCGATCCCGACCTCCCCGGCGAACCCGTAGCTGATCGTCAGAGGCGACACGTGCACGCCGACCAGCCTTGCTCCGTCTGCCCGCGGCAATGCCTTGAACGCCGCCACCGCGGTCGCCGCCGCCTGAGCGGCCGGGATGACGGCAAAGACCGTCCTCATTCCGTCTTCTCCTCGACTCTGACTGCCTCGAGAGGCATATGGGCCTTACCGGGTGAAATCAAACGCCCGCGTAATTGCGCACGAGGGTGAGGTGATCGTCGACCGCTCGGACGCCGGGCGTCGTCTCGGCGGCGACGCGCGCGGCGCGCCTTTCTTCCTCCGAGCGCACCCCGCCCCACATGTGCACGACCCCTTCCGCTACCGTTACGTTCATGAGCCAGTCCCTCACGCCGGCCTCGTCGCGCATGCGCTTCACGACGGCGGCGCGGATGGCGTCGTCGCCCGGCGCTGCCATCTCCACCTTCGCGGAAGCGAGCCCGCGCAGCAGATCGGCACGGCTGACGATGCCCACCACGCGGCTGTCCTTCACCACCGGAACGCGCTTGATGCGCTTTCCCTCCAGGATGGTGGCAATTTCCGAGGCGGGCGTATCCTCATCCACCGTCGCGACGTTCGCAGTCATCACGTCGCGAACATGCGTTGCGTGGCTCTTGATGTAATCGCTGGCGCGTTGCTCCGGGGACGCCAGCAGGTCCAGCCACCAGGACATCCGCCGTTCCGTTCCCGTCTCGGCCCGCCGCAGCAGGTCCCCTTCGCTCACGATGCCCTTCAGTTGCCCCTGACTGTCCGTGACCGGCACGCCGCTGATACGGTGGCTGAGCATGATCTGCGCCACGTCCTTGACGCTTGCGTCCGGCCGCACGGTGATCACATCGCTTGTCATCAAGTCCCTGGCGCGCATGTCGTTTCCTCCAAGAAAAAAGCCGTGGTCCCTCAATGACGCTGCGGCGCATTGCGGCCTTGACGCAAATCAACAGCGCCGGTCGCGGTCGCGCGGGCTAGCGCTTCCACAGCGCGTCCGGTCATCCTGCCGCGTGGAAACTCGGCTGCCGTCAGCCGTTTCGCAGATGAAGGTAGCAGGCCCAGTACGTTAGGGCCACGCCTCCGGCGCCGCCGATGACGTTGCCGGCCGTCACGATCGCGAGGTTCGCCGCCACCTGTCCCAGATTTCCGTCCGCGCCCGCCGCTAGTCCGAGGGGCAGCAGGAACATGTTGGCGACGGAGTGCTCGAAGCCGAGGGCGACGAAGGCCGTTATCGGCCAGAGGATCGCGAGGATCTTGCCGGTCGCCTCCTCGGCCGCGAAGGTGAGCCACACCGCCAAGCATACCAGCGCATTGCACAGGATCGCGCCCATGAAGGCGGCCGCGGGAGAAAGCGCCAGCTTCGCCTCGGCGACGCGGGCCGCGGTCGCGCCGACCTCGCCGCCGCCGAGACTCAATGTCCCGGCGGCGACGACGGCCGCCGCAAGGATGAGCGCGCCGGCGAGATTGGCGAGCCAGACGACGCCCCAGTTGCGCAGCAGCTGCCCCGTCGTGACCTGGGAAGACGCCCACGCCATGACGATGAGC